>JBDRIC010000156.1:0-3321 GCA_043816245.1 Patescibacteria group bacterium | reverse complement strand
ATCGAAAAAATGCTGAACGGACTGCTTGATCCGGAGGAGATTGAAACTGTTTTGGGTGAACTCGAAGTGCGCGGAATTTTCTTCACGAAAGGTCATGAGCAAACGGTGGGCGGAATGGTAAAAAGCGGAAAGATGGTGAATGGCGCGAAGGTGCGCATCGTTCGCGACGGGAAACTAATCGATGAAAGTCGAATTTCGAGTTTGAAACGCGAGAAAGAAAACGCGCATGAGGTAAAAGAAGGTTTCGAGTGCGGGCTGAAACTTTCGCTTCATAAAATTAAAATCCAAGAAGGAGATATCATTCAGGCATGGAAGATTGAGAAAAAAGAGAGAACCCTTTAAAATTATCACATTATGCAGCTTTGTTCGGGATGAACCAATTGACCAAGAATCCTGGACTAAGAACCAATCTGCGGGAGTAGCTCAGCTGGTTAGAGCGCCGCCCTGTCACGGCGGAGGTCGCGGGTTCAAATCCCGTCTCTCGCGCCAGAAAAAAATTGGGTTCCTCGCCGTAAGCGAGGATTCCAGTTTTTTGATGCGAGAAATGTGGTGAGAATTCGCCCGTGGAGGAAAAACCTCCGATTTTGCACGTGAATTCTGAGGCGACTCGTGAAGGTATTTCGATTTAAGAAAAATGTAGGCTACCTTCAAATCCCGCCTGCCCCGAGAAGCTCGAAGAGCGAAGCGGGGTCTCTTGCGCCATCACAAAATACTTCAAACGAGTCGCTGTTTTGGACGAATCACGCTTTTTAGATCGAGAATCAAAGCAACCAAGCTCCTACTTCACCTCTTTAAATCTTCGTCTCTGAAGTTAACCTACTGTGGTTTAGACAAAAAGAATTTCTACCAACTCCCAAAATCCAACCCCTGGGGTTGAAATCACAACCCGCCCCCGCCGGAATCTCCGTCTCTGAAACTCCAAACGAGAGGTAAAGTCAGCCGATGGGTGTTAGCGAACTTCCAACTTCTAAAATCCAACTTCCAAAGTCTAGTAACTTTACACACCTCCACCTCATCCTATCCGACCGACAAAAACAGATTTTGAAAGAAATTGCTCTCAAGCTGGTTGGATGTTGGAAAAACATTCACGAATAAAATCGTGGAGATTCGAGATGTTGTTTCCGCTTTCTCAAATTACGTTAACTGTCTGAACCACTGATTACACTGAAAGCACTGAGCACACTGAACACTGAATTTTCACTGAAACTGTTCAGTGGTTATCAGTGTTCACGTGAAATTCATGTGGAATCAGTGGTTCAGAATCCGCAACAACATCATTTTCCCTCTTTAGCAAAAGAGGGAAGGCGAAGCAGGAGTTTGAAAAACGGAATGGGATTTCAGAGACGGAGATTTGAAAAAGCGAGGCAGGAGCTTATTGGCAGTTTAAAAAATTGGAGGTGTGTAAAGTCACAAAGTCTAAGCTTGCTTTTCCTGCTTATTTTTGTTAAAATACCCTCGCAAATACCAAAAAATACGTAAATACCAAAAAATAAAATGGTGGATACAAAACAAGTTGCCGCATTCCAAAACCAAAAAATAGTCGCTCGGTCGCTCGAGGAAGCGAGTGCGGCGGATACTTTGAGCGAAATCAACCGCAGTTTCGCGGAAAAGAAAACGGCGGCGGCGGCAAGGCGGTTCGGGATTCCTTACATCGATATCCGGAATACTCCAATCGGCGCAGATTTACCGGCAAAAATCGCGGTGGAAGAAGCGAAGCAAATTCTCGCGTTTCCATTTTTTCAAATCGGCAAAAAAATGAGAGTGGCAGTAGCCAACCCGAAAAATTCGAGAACGAAAAAATATCTCGATAAATTAAAAAAAGAAGGGCTGGAAATTTACCTTAGTCTCGCAAGCCGCGAAGAAATCCTCGCGAAAATAGAGAAAATCCAGGCGCTGCAGCCGCGGCGACCTGAAGAATTTCGGAATGAAAACGCGGGAGCCAATCTCAAAAATTACGAAGGAGAAATCCAAAATCTCGAACGGCTCGCAGAGGAGGCGCACGCGATTTCCGCGCAGGAAGCGCTAAATCGGATTTTTGTCGGAGCACTGCGAACCGACGCGAGCGACATTCATTTTCAGCCGGACGAACAAAAAATCGACCTCCGTTTTCGAATCGACGGGATTCTGCAAAAAATTCTTGAATTTGACCGGCAAATCGGTGGCGAAATCGTGAATCATTTGAAATACGAATCGAAGCTACGGCTGAATGTTGCGAATATTCCGCAAGACGGTCGCCTAAATTTCCTCGCGGAAGATCGGAAAATTGATGTGCGGGTGAATACCCTCCCCACAGAATTCGGGGAGAGTATCGTCTGCCGACTACTCGACAGTGAAAAGAAAATCAAAACTTTCGAAGAACTGGGGTTCGCGAATATTTCGCTCGAAAATCTGCAGGATGCGATACGGCTGCGCGAAGGAATGATTCTCGTGACCGGTCCGACCGGCAGCGGCAAAACCACCACACTTTACGCGCTCCTTTCGAAATTCAATAATCCGGAACGCAAAATCGCCACACTGGAAAATCCAGTGGAATACCACCTCAAAAATATTGTGCAAAGCCAAATCGATGAGAGTCAAGATTACACTTTCGCGAAAGGACTGCGCGCACTGCTGCGACACGATCCGAATATTCTGATGGTCGGAGAAATCCGCGACGAAGATACCGCCGAAACCGCGGCGCAAGCTGCGATGACCGGGCACGTGCTGCTTTCAACTCTCCACACGAATTCTGCGACGGAAGCAATCCCGCGGCTGCTGAATCTCGGACTGAAACCGTTCGTGCTCGCTTCAAGTTTGAGTTTTGTGATAGCACAAAGACTGGTGCGAAGACCGTGCGAGAAGTGCGCCAAAAAAGTGAAACCCACTCCTGAGCAACTGGGATTGATTGAGGAGCTTCTCGCGGAAGCGAAAAGTCTAAATTCAAAAATCCAGATTAAAATACCTGAATTTTTGTGGGAAACAAATGGTTGCGGATTTTGCGGGCAGACCGGCTACCGCGGACAGCTCGCAATTACAGAGAGCTTTCGGATGGATGAAGAGCTGAAGGAATTGATCCTCAAAAATGCCTCCGTAGCCGAGATCACAAAACACGCTCGAAAAAAGCAAGGCATGATTTCTTTCGCGGAAGATGGAGTGCTGAAAGCAGCTGCCGGACTCACCACCCTCGCGGAAATCTCGCGCGTGGCTGGAATCAGATTAACCAAATAATAAATTAACTAGTTCGATGAAACTTTTTAAATTTTTTCTCGCTCTCGCTCTCCTCGCGATTTTTTCGAATCTCACGTTCGCAGAGGAATTTGACCCAGTCGGTGATTTGTATTC
>JBDRIC010000155.1:0-4200 GCA_043816245.1 Patescibacteria group bacterium | reverse complement strand
AATAGAGGTTAAATAAAAAATTAAGAGTATTTTAAAAAGAATTAATTATTAAGTTTCGCGCGAACAGAAATCACTTTTTTATTTTTAATGGCTTTAGTTTTCCATTCAGCCGTAAAGAAAGTTTGTGAGGGAATGTTTTTTTCCACAACTAAACCGCTGCCGATAAAAGAATTTTTACCAATTAAAATACCAGGCATCACACTCGTGTTGACACCGATGCGGGAATTTTCCCAACCATACAGCCAAGTTTATTTTTTCCACAGCCGATTTTCCTTCCCTTGATATCCACAAGAATTTCTTCTTCATCGAGCCGTAGATTCGCGCAAACAGCACCGCTGCCGAGACTCACATTTTCCGCGAAAATCGAGTCCCCGATGTAATTGCGGTGTAGCCATGAATTCGCGCCGACAAAACTTCGCGCGACTTCACTGCCGCTTCCAATCACCGCATTTTCTGAAATTTGTGAATCTCTCACAAGTGAGTGGTTCCCTACCACCGCATTTTTCCCGATCCACGCATTTTTCACAATCGCATAATCGAAAATTTTCGCGCCATCCCCAATCACCACATTCCCTTCGAGAATCGCAGTTTTAGCGATTTGGGCTTTTTTCGAAACCTTGCGTTTTTGTTTTATGAGAAAATTCGCCATCAAATCGAGCGCGTGCCATGGAAATTTCAAAGCAATCCATTCTTCACTATTTTCCACCGCCACGAATTTTTGTTTTTTGAAAAGCTGATTTAATGCCCGCTCGTAACCATCATCCTTTTTATTGGAAGCCTTCGTCAGTTCGTCCACCAATTTTTGAGGTTCATGAAAAAAATGAAAAACGATATTCACGAAACGGCTCGGTTCTTTCCCGGGTTGCGGTTTTTCGACGATGCTAAAAATTCTTCCTTTTCCAATTTTCAAATATCCTCCCGGAAAATATTTTTCCACTTTTTGCGCGAGGATCGCTCCGTCGCAATTCTTCGCGTTCAAAACTTTTTTCACCGCGCTCGTCTCCACCACATCATTCGTGGAAGTTATCAAAGTCGGCTGGTCGAGAAATTCCCGCGCCGCTAGAACTGCTCCGCGCATTCCTTCCGCCAAATTTTTTTGGACGACGACAGCTGTCGCCAGCCTGCCAGTCAGCCGGTGGGTTAACTCATCGATCTTTTTGTGATTATTTTCATTTGCCACAAAGATAATTTTCTTCACGCCTGCTTTCCGCAGAATCTCCACTTGTTTTTCAATCAAAAACTCCTCCCCGAGCTTGAAGAAATTTTTGTCTCCGAGGGGTTGGAATCTTTTCGATTGACCGGCTGCGAGGAGGACTGCTCGTATTGCTTGCATTTTAGAGTTTGAATTTTAGCAAATTTTGCGAGGACTTAGTTTGAAACATTTCGCGAGAAAAAGATAAAAAACGCCGCCTGAAATTGTGATGCTTCCAGCCTCCAAAACAAGCTGGGAAAGATTCTCCGCCGTCCACGCCTCTCGGGAAAAGAAAACAAAAACTCCTAAAAAAACCGAGCTGAAAAGAATTTTCAAAAACGGGAGGAGAGGAGGTGTGCGGAAATTTTTGGCAGCGCAAAAAAAGAGAACGAAAAAAGTTGCGATCGTGGCGAGAGAATACGCGATTGCGAGAGAGGCAGATTCCAAATCGGCGAAGAACTTCGCGCTGAAAATTACGATCATTAAACCAATCACGCCGCCGAGAAGCGGGATGCGGGTGTTTTTCTGCGCGAAGAAAACATTATTCAAAAGCGGGAGAAGGGAGAGGAAGGGGATCGCGAAAGTGAAAATCGCGAGCGAGCAAGAAACAAGAGCCACATCTTTTTCTACGAATTCACCAGTTCGCAAAATCAGGGTGGTGATTTCTTCTCTCAGAAAAAACAAGCCGACGGAGGCAGGCAAAACCCAAAAAAGAATTCCTAAAAAGCTGCGGTGGAATTTTTCCCGAAACTCTTCTCGCGAATTTGCGAGCCTTGAAAGAGTTGCGAAACTTGATGTCGCGAAAGCGACTCCCACTACGCCGAGAGGGAGCGAGGCGAGATTCCACGAATAGTTAAAAATTGCCAAACTTCCACTTCCAATCAGGCTTGCGAAAATCGTGACCACTACAAATTGAAATTGCGCGGCTACGAGCGAAAGCATTCTCGGAGAAGCAAGCTTGAAAAATTCACGCAAAAGTCGGGGCTGGAAAATGCCCGTCCACCGAAAACCATTCGAAAAAATTCCAGGAAGCTGGATGCTTGCGTGGAGAAAAGCGCCGAGCGCTACTCCCCAAGAAATTCCGAAAACGCCGAACTCTTTTCCCCAAAAAAGCGCGCCGAAAATAATCCCCAAATTGTAGAGAACGGGCGCGAGTGAGTACCAAAAAAATTTGTGAAAATGCTGCGCCAATCCTCCGAAGACCGCGGAGAAAGTGAAGAAGACGGGAGCGAGAAGTTGAATTCTCAACAGCTGCGAAGTGAGCAAAATTTTCTCATTCGAAAAACCAGGAGTGATGAGCCGCGTGAGCGGTTCGGCGAAAACGAAAATTCCAACGGACAAAATTAAAACTAAAAAAAATAAAACATTCAAAACGTTGCTGGCAAAATTATTCTCTTTTTCTGCCGATTTTTTCTCCGCGAGGAGAGGAACGAAAGCCGCGGAAAGAGTTCCGAAAATTAGTAAGCTGTAAACGAGATCGGGCAAGCGGAAGGCTGCGAAATAAGTGTCGAGATTGAAAATCCCCGCACCGCTCGTTGCCCCGAAGATGTGCGCGAAAATGCGATCCCGCGCCACTCCCAAAATTCGTGAGAGAAGCTGCGAAAGCGCGAGAAGCAACGTTGCTGGAAAAATAAATTTACGCAACCCATTTTAGTTTAAAAGTTAGATGGCACTTGGTAAACTAAAAACTCTCCAGTTAATTATTAACCCCCATCAAAATGGCTAGCTCGCTCAACAAGGTTCAAGTCATCGGGAATCTCACGCGTGATCCCGAAGTTCGCCAAACACCAAGCGGACAAACCGTCGCTACAATCGGAGTTGCTACGAATCGGAAATGGAAAAATAAAGCGGGTGAACCACAAGAGGACGTGGAATTTCACAACGTGGTGGTGTGGGGGAAGCTGGCGGAGATTTGTCAGCAATATTTAAAAAAAGGAGGAAAGGTTTATTTCGAAGGAAGACTAAAAACGCGGAACTGGGAAGATCCGGATGGCAAGAAAAATTATCGTACTGAAATTGTGGCTGAAAATATGATTATGCTCGACTCGCGAGGGGCAGGTTCCGCAGCTCCGGCAGCGGCGGGGCAGTCGTCAGCCACTTCGAATTCGGCTCCAGCTCCCGCGGCGCAGAAAGCTCCTCCTCCCGTGGAAGAAGAAGTGAAGATTGATGATTTGCCGTTTTAGTTCCGCACGAACTTTCTGCGGATTAGCCAACTTCCCGCGAGTGCGAGGGCGGTTGAAATTAACAAAATTTCAGCCGGACCGACCTCGATTTTGGCGACATTCGAAAGAGTTGCTGCTTCGTGATTTCCTGAATAAATCGCGCTCACCGCGAAATAATAATCTTTATTCGCGAGCAGGCCTTCCGGACGAAAAGCAGTACTGTTGCTGCTCACGTCTACTGTCGGCAGATCAAAAAGATTCGGCTGGGTGCCGGCGTACACGCGGTAGCTCGCCGCCCCTGCCACCGAATTCCACACAAGAATCGTATTACCGTCCGCATCTTCGCGCTGCCAAAGCTGGATAGTTTCTTCTTCGACGGTCGGGCAGGTTTTGCCGGTTTGCGGAATCGCGCTCGCTTCTCCGCTCAAATTCGCCACTACTTCGCCGAAATCATCAACTCCGCGGAGCGCGAAAAAATATTCCACTCCGTTGACGAGGTCGCGGACTTCCCATTCGCTGCGGGTAATTCCGTTCGGTAATATCCGACTTTCCACGTAATTCTCGCTCTCGATTCCGTAATCAAGTCGGTAGTTCGCCACTTCCGGATTTTCACTCGGTTGCCATTCCAAAATAATTTTTCCATCGCAGCCGATAGCAGTGAATGTCGCAGCCGGAATCGCGCTCACGATTTTGCTTCCGCCATTTTGTTTTCCGGAATTGTCGAGCGAAATAATTCGGAAGAAATAGGTTGTGTTATTATTGAGTTGGTCGATGAACCAAGCGGTGCGAGTGTCTGTCGTGGTGAAGTTTTGGCTGAGGTTTTCCGCGGCCGTTCCATAAAAAATT
>JBDRIC010000154.1:0-4877 GCA_043816245.1 Patescibacteria group bacterium | reverse complement strand
GATTTGGATTTTGACAATTTCAATTTGAGTGAAAATGAATTTAAAGATTTGGGCGAGATAATTAAAATCGATTTAGAACTGGAAGGGTTGGAAGTAGAGATCAACGTTATCACTAAGAAGGCTAAACGTTTAAAAATTCGTATCCCCAAATTACTTTTCAATGAAAAACTTTCTCCGCTGATTAAACAAAAAATTCTTATTCAAATCGACACTGTTCCACAGAATTTTGAATACGCGGTTGAAAAACCTTTTTTAAATAAATTTGGAATCTTCACCCAGATTAACACTGCTCCGAAAGACTTGCTTTTGGCGCAAAAAATTTACGCCTCCGTCAATCGCAAAAGAACTATGGGACGAGATTTTTTTGATGTTGTTTTTCTTTGCAGTATTGGCGCAAAGCCGAATATGGCTTATTTGAAAAAAAATCTGGGTATCAAAAATAAAACTGAATTAAAAAAATATTTATTGCGGAAAATTGCCAAGCTGGATTTTGGAAAACTGGCGCAAGATGTGGAACCGTTACTTTTTGACCCGCGAGACAAAAAGAAAGTGTTGTATTTTCGGGAGTTTATGAAGTCGAATTTTTGAAAAATTGCATTTTTAAATCGATCCACTAAAATGAAAATGTTGTGAAGAATCAAGCTTTTACATTCCGAATTGAAAAAGATGAAAATGAATTTCACGTGTGGTGTCCGCAGCTTTCCGGCTGTCACAGCCACGGGAAAACTCGCGCAGAAGCGTTGAAAAATTTAAAAGACGCAATTGCGCTTTATCTCGAAGATTTGGCGGAAGAAGATTTGCTGCTGCCAACCTCGCGAACGCAAAAAAAAGAACTTTCTCCGGCTTGAAATGAAACCTCGCGAATTCAAAAAAATTCTCGAAAAAGAAGGTTTTGTTTTTACGAGGCAGTCGGGCAGCCACGTGATGCAATTTTCAAACATCCGCTCACGAAACAGCGAGTGGTTTTGCCAATACATTCAAAAGAAATTCCGAAAGGAACTTTTCACTCAATTCTGAAAGATGCTGGTTTGAAATAATCGAAAACTCCTTCACCCGTTTATCTTCACGATTTCAATCTTCGCCTCCCACTGCCGATGCCCCTTTTCCCGCCGATATCTTTTGCGCGGTTTCATTTTAAAAACACGAATTTTAGTGCCTTTCTTTACTTCCAAAACTTTCGCTTCCACACTCGCGCCCTCCACGAGCGGCGCGCCGATTTTCACATCCTCGCCATCCGCCACGAGGAAAACGTGATTCAATTTCACAGTTTTGCCTTCCTCGCCGATTTTCTCAGTTTGCACGACATCACCTTCCGCCACGCGGAACTGTTTTCCTCCGATGCCGATGATTGCAAATTTAGACACGGTAGAATTAAGAATAAGGTTGGTTAGGATAAAGTTTAAGAGTGAAGATTTTTGAGAGAGTGGCGAAGCCATTCGTAGTCCCGCATTGTGGGATGAAGAGCAGATGGCTTGCCATTCGTAGCTCCAAAGCGAAGCGGAGGAGCGAAGAATGGAGCCGCCGAGCGGATTTGAACCGCTGACCCCATCCTTACCATGGATGTGCTCTACCAGCTGAGCTACGGCGGCAATTAGCTATTGGTTCATAATTCTTGGTTCTTGGTGCTTTTTGAAATCATCATTTTGAAATTTCAGCGTAAACTTTCCGAAGTGAACTAAGAACTAATTACCACGAACCCTGGACTAAACCACCGCATCGCGGATGAAAGGAACGAGCGCGACGATCCGCGCTTTTTTGATCGCGGAAACGAGCATTCGCTGGTGTTTCAGACAATTGCCTGAATATCTCCGCGGTTGGATTTTTCCATTCAAATTGATGTATCTCCGAAGAATCCGCATGTTTTTGAAATCGATGAATTTCGTTTTGGCTGCGCAGAATTTGCAGAGTTTACGGGCTTTCATTGTTTTTGCCATTTAATAAAGTTAGCAGAAATTAGTTAGTAGTTTGCAGATTTTTTCAGAAGGCAGCGGAAGCATTTTCACCTTCCTTCGCTTCATTCGAATCTTCCTCCTTCGCTTCACTCGGAACAGTTTTGCCTTCCGTTTCACTTTCCGTTGTCGGCACGAACTCTGCGGCAGTGGCGTTCAGCGGTCGTTTCTCGAGCTTGATCACGTCATCCACTACCACTTCCGTACGGTACCGTTTTTTTTGAGTTTCTTCATCGAGCCAGTTTCTCGTTTTCAAATAACCTTCAACGTAGATGAGATTTCCTTTTTTCAAAATTTGATGGCAAACCTCTGCTCGCCGGCTCCACGCGGTGACCTCGTGAAATTCCGCAAGGTCGCGCTGCTCACCGTTTTGATCTTTCCACTGCCGGTTTGTGGCGATGCCGAATGTGCAGATTGCCTGCCCGCCAGTCGTCGATTTCAGTTCGGGGTCGCGAGTGAGATTTCCGACGAGGATGACTTTATTGACACTTCTCATTTTTAGGAGGGTTAGGAGGGTTAGGAGGGTTAGGAGGGTTAGGAGGGTTAGGAGGGTTAGGAGGGTTAGGAGGGTTAGGAGGGTTAGGAGGGTTAGGAGGGTTACAAATCAGCCAAAATATCGTCGAGTTTTTTATCAATTTCTCCGATATCCGCCTTCGGCTTCTCCTCCGCTTTTTTCGCAACTTTCGTTTCCTTCGTCCCCGTATCTGCTGTTTCCGGAGCAGCTTTTTTCACCTCTTTTTTTGCGGGAAGTTTTTTAACGAAGCTTTTTTCCGCAGGCTTCTTCCTTTCTTCCTCATTTTCTTTTTCAGTCGGTTTCAATTTTGTGAAATCGTATTCCAAATCTTCCTCCGAATATTCTCGCCACTCGTAGTTTTTCGGAGTGAGACAAATGAGGTGGCGAATTACTTTCGGCGCAAGCCGGAGCATATTTTCCAATTCCGCGATTTTCGCTCCCTCCGTTTCGAAGTGGATAATCAAATAAGTCCCATACTCCTCTTGCTTGATTTTGTATGCGAGTGCGCGGTCATTCCATACTGTCTTTTCAAGGATTTTTCCGATTTTTGCAATCTCATCCTCCCACTTTTTGAGCTGCTTTTTCTTTTCAGAATCTGGCAAACTACCCGCCAAAATGAGCAGCAGTTCGTACGATTTCCCGGAATTTTCAGAATTGTCAGACATGCTTTTTGTGGAATTAAATTGGAACGAGATTGGACTCGCTCCAAAAAAGCCGGGGGATTTTAAAAGAAAGAAAGAGAATCAGCAAAACTTACTTCTTGACTTTTATTGACTTACGTGGTAGAATATTCAGAAGTATTTTGAAAGAAAAAATAAAAAGACTAAAATAATCGCTTCAATTTAAAATCTCAAAATCTCAAATTCTTTGACTCCGCTGCAACAGACCGTGAATCTCGTTAAAAAAAGCGAAAAGATTCTCATCCTCACTCACCAAAATCCCGATGGGGATGCGGTGGGGAGCGCGCTCGCGCTGTTGCTCGCGCTGCGAAAATTAGAAAAAAATGCGGTGGCTGCTGCGGCGGATCCGGTTCCGCAGCTGCTCGATTTTTTACCCGCACTCGAAAATATCGAGACATCGATTGCGGGCGCGAGCGATCTCGTGATTTCGTTGCCGCTCGGTTCTCGAAGTTCGGCGGAAGTCTTTCACAAGACTGAGGAGGGGATTCTCAAAATTTTTATCCGACCAGTCGGCGGCGCGCCTTTTACTTCCGACGAGGCGGAATTCACAGTGGGGGAGACGGATGTCGATTTGATTGTCTGCGTGGACGTGCCCGATCTTCCGCAGCTCGGCAAGTTATTCGAAGCGAATCCGAATCTTTTTTACGAGATTCCAGTCGTGAATATCGACCACCATGCGAGTAATACCGGTTTCGGGCAGGTGAATTTCGTGGACACGACCGCGGCTTCGAGTTCGGAGCTCGTGCTTCGGCTGATTCATTCGCTTGAGTCGGAGGAAAATAAAAAATTACTTGATGAGGATATTGCGACTCTCGTTCTCACGGGAATCATCACCGACACCGGCAGTTTCCAAAATGCCAATACTACTCCACGCAGTTTCGAAGTTTCCGCCGATTTGATCGAGGCGGGAGCGCGGCAGCAGGAAATTATTCACCACGTTTACAAAACGAAGCAGCTCACGACTTTGAAATTGTGGGGGCGAGTGCTTTCGAAAATCGAATTCGATTCGCCGCACCGGATTGTTTGGAGCACGGTTTCGGAAAATGATTTCCGCGAAGTGGGGGCGGTAGCTGCGGAGACAGAGGGGTTGATCGATGAATTAATGAGCAACGCGCCGGGAGCGGAGGTGGTGCTGCTTTTGAAACAAAAGGGCGATCTAGTTTCCGGCAGTTTGCGGACGACCACGCCGGCAGTTTCTGCTTCAGAGATCGCTGGAATTTTCGGCGGCGGGGGACATCTGCGAGCGGCGGGTTTCAAAATTCCGAATTCAAAAGTTGAATCTTCTGTAGCGGAGATTCTCGCGAAGATTCAGCGGTTTCAGGCGGAGCGGTTGAATTTAGCAGTTGACAGTAATCAGGATCAGGAGATTTTTGGTTTGAGAAAATAATTTAACCCCAAAGTTGCCCTACTCGAAAAAGAAAGTATCAGGCAGGTATGCTTCCCTCCTTCAATTTTTTAACTCCTGCTTCATCTCAATCAAATCTCCGTCTCTGAAACCCTACCGCCGGTTCAGATTTGTAATCTGAACCACATGTTTCTTTCTTTTTTCAAACACACGGTTCAATTTACAAAATTGAACCTGCGGAGGTATCCGGCAGGTATGCTTCCCTCCTTCGATTTTCAAACTCCTGCTTCGCCTCAATCAAATCTACCGCCGGTTCAGATTTGTAATCTGAACCACATGTTTCTTTCTTTTTTCAAACACACGGTTCAATTTACAAAATTGAACCTGCG
>JBDRIC010000153.1:0-2202 GCA_043816245.1 Patescibacteria group bacterium | reverse complement strand
ATTGAAAGATGTCGAGGAGAAGATTAAAAAGATTGAGGAGCGGTTGAAGATTTTAGGTTGAAAAGTCGGCAGCTGGCAGTTTATTTTTATAGTAAAATTCTCTCTGCAAACTGCAAACTAAAAGCTGCTGACTTTCATGTTAGATTGGATTTCCACCGCGATTCGCAAAGATCCCTCGCTGCAGGGTGGGCTGCGTCCGCTCGAAATTTTGCTGTATCCCGGAATGTGGGCGCTCATTTTTCACCGTATCGCACACCCGCTTTTTTTGCTAAAAATCCCATTCATCCCTCGCCTACTTTCACAAATTGCGCGAATTCTCACAGGAATCGAAATCCATCCTGGCGCAAAAATTGGAAAACGTTTTTTCATTGATCATGGCTACGGAGTGGTAATCGGCGAGACGACTGAGATTGGCGACGACGTGATGATTTATCACGACGTGACGCTTGGCGCGCTCGGTTGGTGGAAGGCGAATGGAAAAGCGAAGCGGCATCCGACGATTGGCGACAAAGTTGTCATCGGCGCGGGCGCGAAAATTCTCGGACCGGTGCGGGTCGGCGATGGCGCGAAAATCGGCGTGGCGGCGGTGGTAATTCACGATGTTCCGGCGAAAGCGGTGGTGGCTGGCAGCCTGGGGAAATTATTAAAAAATAAAACTTCGCGCAAAAAATGAAAGTCGTCTTTTAGAAAAATTTATCTAAAAAATTAGAACTTTGAGTGAATCATGAATTCGAAAATTAATATTGCTTCGCTTGTTTTACCCGCCGTCCTCCAAAAAGTTTGGAGACGAGGAGAAGATTATTTCAAAAGCAAGAGAGTGCGAAATTTAATTGAAACCGAAAATGAAATTATTGCAGAAGTAATAGGGACTCAATCCTATCGGGTTCGTTTTTTCTTCGTGCGCGGGCAGATTGACTATGAGTGCGGTTGTCCGCATTTTGCTCGATGTGATGAAGTTTGCAAACATATTGTTGCAGTTGCGCTTACCCGTGATAAAAATAAAAATTTACCTTTGCCGACTTCTGCGGATGTAGAAAAAAGCGCGGCAATAGATGCCGGTGAGTTGATTAAAAGAATGTATGATGATCCGCTTAATGTAAATCTTGATCATTTGCGCGAGGCAGCAGATTGGGGCAGTTGGGTGCGATCGCATGCTCGTCTTCCAAAACGTCCAGCGATGAGTGCGGATGTTTCAACACCGCTAACATTTCGAGAGGTGGAAACTGTTTTCAAAAGGCTCGAGAAGTGGACAGATCGAAGAAATTACGACGTGTATTTTTGCGCTGGCGAGATGGCAGCTGGATTCTGCGAAGTTCTTGATATGATTCGTGGTAGGGCATCAATTACTACTTCGGCAGCGATGCTTGAGATTCTTTTGCTTTGCGCCAAAAAAGCTGACGAGTTTGTGTTGGGTTGGATTGATGACAGTGATGGGCTGCATATTTTTTTAATTGCTCGCCTAAAAAGGATGATCAAAGAGCTTGAAGCGCGAGTTGATGATATTGTCGCATGGAATGACTTTTGCAGACAGATTGAAAAATTAGAATTAGGAGGAGATTATTTCTGATAAAATTCCCACATTGCTTCTAAAAAATGAAAGTCACCCTCCTCTCTCACACCATCGATCCGGAAGCAGTCGTCGCGGCGGCGATCAATCAGTGCTATTCCGCGAAAGGCGGAGAGGAGTTGAAAGAAAATATTTCTGCCGAAAAGCGCGAGCGGCTGATCGGCATCGTGATGAATTCCGGACATCTCTCGACAATCGAGCACGCGAGTTTCACATTTGCCGTCGAGGGGGTTTCGCGCGCTTTGACTCACCAACTTGTGCGCCATCGCGTTGCTTCTTTTTCTCAGCAATCGCAGCGGTACGTGAAATTCAAAAATGGGGAATTCAACTACATCATCCCGCCGAAGATTTCTGCCGACAAAAATTTAAAAAAGAAATTCGAGCAAAAGATAGAAGGGCTTGGCAGATTCTACGAGGAAATGTTGAACTCAAAAATTCCGGCGGAAGATGCGCGCTCGATTTTGCCGAACGCGTGTGAAACGAAAATTGTTTTCACGATGAATGCGCGGAGTTTGCTCAATTTTTTTGAGCACAGGCTTTGTATTCGAGCCCAGCAGGAAATTCGTGAAATGGCTGGGAAGATGTTGGATTTAGTCAACCCCGTCGCGCCGAATATTTTTAAATTTGCCGGACCG
>JBDRIC010000152.1:0-5081 GCA_043816245.1 Patescibacteria group bacterium | reverse complement strand
CACTTGTTGCACATTAGGAATGAGTAAAGCCTTTCTGTATTTAACAGTGATTTGAATGTGGTAGAAGCATTCGGA
Organism: Patescibacteria group bacterium; assembly: GCA_043816245.1. GTDB lineage: Bacteria > Patescibacteriota > Gracilibacteria > JAHISY01 > JAHISY01 > JAHISY01. The sequence goes on along the minus strand of JBDRIC010000152.1, from coordinate 5,006 downwards.
TACATTGTGATGCCAGTACCAAATGTCTTTTTCTAAATTCACCATAGTCTGTTGGGTAAGATTACTTCTATTCTGTTCATATCAGGTGCGCTGGCAATTCATCCCTGTGCCTTTCCCTACATTTCGCCTTCGTCCTGTTGGACTACGGCTTCATTCCGGTCAAGAGCAAAGGGAGTTCTTGCCAGTTCTTTAAAAAAAATTGTTCTTAATTTTAACTTTTCTTTTTGATTTTGCAAGCCATTAAAATAAACTTCTCTCGTGGACACTGCTCTCAAAAAAATTATCGAAACAATAAAGGAATATTTGCCGCACGCGAATTTTGCGCGGATTAGCGAAGCGTACGAATTTGCAAAAAAAGCTCATGCGGGACAGCTCCGTTTTTCCGGCGAGCCATATTTTTCGCACCCCGTCGCGGCTGCTTTTCACCTCCTCACTTTGCAACCCGACGAGGATGCGCTGATTGCCTGCCTGCTTCACGATGTGATTGAAGACACGGCGGAAGAGGTGGAGACCGTGGAAAAGAAATTCGGCAGCACCGTCGCGAATCTCTGCCTCGACATGGAAAAACTCGGAACAGTCCGCTACAGCGGACAGGAGCGGCAGATCGAGAATCTGCGAAAAATGTTTGTCGCGATGGCGCGTGATCTCCGCGTGATTTTTATCAAACTAGCCGATCGCCTCCACAACATGGAGACTATTTCTCATGTCCGACCGGACAAGCAGAAACGAATTGCAAAAGAAACGCTCGAAGTTTATGCGCCAATCGCGGCTCGGCTCGGTTTGTTTGAGTTCAAATCGCAACTCGAAGACCTCGCGTTTCAGACACTCGAGCCGGAAGAATTTCGAAAAATCGAAACAGCAGTGGCAGGTACCTCCGGGGGGCGGAAAAAATTTATCGAGAGGGTGAAAAAAAAGCTCAAAACTATTCTCCAGAAAGAGGGAATCGATGTGAAAGTGGATGGTCGCACAAAACATTTTTATTCGATTTGGCGGAAGCTGAAGCTCAAAAATTATCCGAGCGTGGATGAGATTTACGATCTCTTTGCGCTGCGGGTACTCACGAAATCCACCGCGGATTGCTACGCCGCGCTCGGCGTGGTTCACAATCATTTCACTCCCCTCTCCTACCGTTTCAAAGATTTCATCGCGGTGCCGAAACCGAACGGCTACCAATCGCTCCATACGACCGTAATTGGCTTGAATCGAGATTTTCCCACCGAAATCCAAATCCGCACGCGCGAGATGCACGAAGCGGCTGAACGGGGTGCGGCGGCGCATTTTATTTATTCGGAGGAAAAGAAGTCGGTGAAGGCGGAGGAGGAAAAATTGAAATGGATCCGCGGGTTGGTCGAGCTCCACGAGCAGATGAAAGACAACGCCGAATTCGTGGTGAGTCTCACGAGTGACGTGCTCGAGAATCGGATTTTCATCCTCACCCCAAAAGGCGATGTTTTCGATCTCCCCGCTGGTGCCACCCCTGTCGATTTCGCGTACGCGATTCACACGGAAGTCGGGAATCGCTGCGTGGGGGCGAAGATAAACGGAAAAATTGCGAAGCTCGACATGAAACTTGCGAACGGACAGATCGTGGAAATCCTCACGAAAAAAGATGCGAAGCCAAATCGTTTTTGGCTTTCTTTTGTGAAAACAAGTTCTGCGAAAGCGAAGATCCGCACGTTTTTTTTCGCGCTCGGTCGCGGCGCAAACATCGCGGTTGGCAAGGAGCTGATCAACAAAAAACTCATGCGCCTCGGCAAACCGCTGCTCGATACGGATTATTCAGTATTGAGAAATTACAAAGAACAGAATCTTTCAAAACGCGCACGCGAGCTGCTACTCGAACAGGTCGGCAACGGTAGCGTGAGTTCGAGCGCGGTGGTGAAAAACTTGTTTGAATTCGAAGAGTTCGCAGTAAAAAAATCTAGCAAAAAACCAATCGCTTCGCTAAAAATTCCCGCCAAAGATGAGGTCGTGATCGAAGGGGTGAGCGGAATTTCCTCACAGCTTGCGAAATGCTGTATTCCAAAGCCAGGCACTGAAATCATCGCGGTAATGGGACGACGCGGCGCGATGATTCACGCGAAAAATTGCAAGCAAATTTCTCGCGTCGCGGAGGAAAGGAAATTAAAAGCATTTTTCGCGAGCGACGTGAAAACGAAACTCGTCAAAATCGAGGTGGCAGGAAGAAATCGTGTTGGTTTGCTGCGCGACATCGCAGAGGTGATCGCGGCAGCGGAAGTAAACATCGCGGATTTGAGTTTGAAAAAAAGCGACAAACACGAAATTCTCCACGAACTCATAATCGAGGTGGCAAGCGTGGACGAACTAGAGAGACTGCTCGGAAAACTGGAAGAAGTCGAAGGAATCACATGCGCCGCGCGCGTTTAAAGTTCAAAAAAATCAATCCGAGAACTCCGGCAGCGAAAACTGGCAGCGAAAAAAACGCGCCGCGCGGGATTGCGAAAATGAAACCGTCGAGCGGTTCCCGCCAAAAAAATTCGACGAGGATTCTGCCGCCACCGTAAAAAGTCAGAAACAGGAAACTCAAAATTCCGGTTCGCGGTTTTTTTTGAAAAGTGAGAAAAAGAATTCCTGCGATCATAAGATTTTTTGCAGCTTCAAAAAGTTGGGAGGGAAAGCGCGGAAGCGCGTCCGCACGCGGAAAAACAACGCCCCACTCCCCGCTCGCTTGCCCTGCCTGCCCTGAGCTTGTCGAAAGGGAGCCTGTCGAATGGATCGGTCTCCCCCAAAGTTCTCCGTTCACGAAATTTCCGATTCTGCCGAAAAAAAGTCCAATCGCAGCGGGGATGACGAGTGCGTCTAAAATTGCGAGAAAACTTTTTCGCCACTTTTTTGCCAGCCAAAAAACAGAGATGAGAACTCCGATCAGCCCGCCGTGGAAGCTCATTCCGCCGTGCCAAATTTTGAAAAGCTCGAGCGAAAAAAGATTCTCGAAATTGTAAAAAAGGAAATAGCCAATCCGTCCACCAAAAAAGACACCAAGAATGACCGCGAAAATGAGATCCTCGATTTGTTTTTTCGAAAAATCGATCAGCCGATTTTTCGCTAAATTTTGCAGCCAAAAAAACGCAAGTAGGAAAGAAATCGCGTAAAAAATCCCATACCACCGGATTTCGAAAAAACCGAGATCAAGCGCGATGGGGTCGAGAGAGTGGTGAAAAATCACGTGGGAATTTTAGCTCCAATCGCGCGTCGCGGAAACCACGCGTGAAGTTTTTTCAGTTACGTTTTCGAGAATTTCACGGAGATAATCTTCCGTTTTTTTAAAAATCGCCTCTTCCTCTTCGAGTTTCAAAATTTGCGGGAAACTCTCGCGGAGCAAAAATTTGAAGAACTTTTTATCTCTTTTTTCGAATTGCTCAAAATCGGGCAGGAATCCAAAAATACTCAAAACTTTCGTAAAAAAAGCGATTTTGAGTAGTCGAGGTTTGGAAGTCGCGGGAAGAATTTCGAGGAAATCGTGAAAATTTTTGTAAATTTTCGGGAGCGGCTTTTCCGGCGGGGCGAGCGCGAGGAGAAGCTCCGCCGCCTCGAAGGCGGGTTTGAGAAACTGGAGATCGGAGCTCGAAAAACTCGAAAGCGGCGCTGTTTCGGTAACCAAAAAAAGCTCGCCCGTTTTTCGGTGGAGGCGGAAATTCGTTTCACAAAAAAGTTCAAGGCAACCGGCTTTTCGCGATTTCGTTTTTTTCACGCCTTTCGCGAGCGCGGAGAGCAAGCCGAATTCGCGCGAAAAAATTCGCAAAATCCGATCGGCCTCTCCGAAACTTTGTTTTTTGAGAACGAAACCGGCAGTTCGAAATTCCATGGAAATTAGAAAGTAAAAATTATAAAGGCTAAATTCGATAGATTCAGCGTACCGATATTTTAAGCTAAAATGCAGTTCAGATAATTCAAAAATTTATGCTTTTGCAATTTAAAATTTATACTTTTTCATGAGTTTCGATCATTCTTCAGTCGAGAAAAAATGGCAGCGGAAATGGGAGGAGGAAAATTTATCTGCCGCTGCCGACGACTCGCCGAAAGAAAAATTTTACGTGCTTGTTGAATTTCCGTACCCCTCCGGCGATGGGCTGCACGTCGGTCACTGCCGCAGCTACACCGCTCTCGATGCCGTCGCGCGAAAAAAGCGAATGGAAGGTAAAAATGTTTTGTTTCCGATTGGCTTCGACGCATTCGGATTGCCGACTGAGAATTACGCGATCAAAAATAAAATCCAGCCGCGCGTCGCGACAGACAAAAATATTGCGAATTTCACGAAACAGCTTAAATCAATCGGTTTCTCATTCGACTGGAATCGCGTAATCGACACGACCAATCCGAAATATTTCAAATGGACGCAGTGGATTTTTCTCCAATTTTTCAAAAAAGATTTGGCGTATCAAGCCGAAATTCCGATTAATTGGTGTTTGAGCTGCAAAATCGGTTTGGCGAACGAAGAGGTGGTAAACGGCAAGTGCGAGCGCTGCGGCGGCGAGATCGAACGGCGAGTGAAGAAACAGTGGATGCTGAAAATTACGGAGTACGCCGACCGACTTTTGCAAGATCTGGAAACGGTGGATTACCTCCCGCGAATCAAAACGCAGCAGCAAAATTGGATTGGACGGAGCGAGGGCGCGAGTGTTCAATTTTCAGTGAACAATGTGCAATGTGCAATTGAGGTTTTCACCACTCGCCCCGACACGCTCTTCGGCTGCACTTACACCGTCCTCGCGCCTGAACATGAGCTACTTCAAAAATTGAAGCCGAAAATTGAGAACTGGAAAGAAGTGGAAAAATATATTCAAGAGGCTGCGAAGAAATCGGATCTGGAAAGGGGTGAATTAAATAAAGAAAAAACCGGCGTTGAATTAAAAGGCGTGCGAGCAATCAATCCGGTGAATGGTGAGGAAATCCCGATTTTCGTAGCGGATTACGTTTTGGCAAGTTATGGAACGGGAGCGATCATGGCGGTGCCGGCACATGACGAACGGGATTTCGAGTTTGCG
>JBDRIC010000151.1:0-6791 GCA_043816245.1 Patescibacteria group bacterium | reverse complement strand
CCGTTTCTAGGCTTACACAAGCGCAGATTGTAGTGTACACCCCTATCTGACTTTATTTAAGCCAAGAAGTATGCTATAATGTGTACCAAACACTACTAAAAATACAGGTTTTTGACACCGAAAAGATGCCCCGGCGGGGCGTGTCTTCTCCTGAATCAACACTCGGAATTTAAAAATTAAAAATTAAGATTTATCGTGTCCTCCGTCTTGTCCGCCGTAGCCAGAGTGAAGGAGGAAGCGGAGCGAAGGATGGATTCAAAAATTACAAAATTATAAAATTTAAAAATTGTTAAGTCGGATCCACATGCACCGCCACTTCCGCAACCTTTTTCACTGATTTAATTTTCTGCTGCACTTCTTTTTCGATTGCGTGAGCAACTTCGAGTTTGGAACTTTTGGGCAATTCGATGTGCACCGCGACTTGAATTTCGGAGCCGACAAATTGAACCCGCAGTTCGTGAAAAGAAATAATTTTCCGTTCTTTTTTCAGCTTTTTTAGCTGTTTCCGAATTTTTCGCAAAGTCGAACCATCGGGACGTTCTCCCATCAATTTCGCGAGATTATCTCGCGCAATCGTGAAACCAATCCAAGCAATCCAAAACGCGATTGCGATCGCCGCGTAAACATCCAACACTGGATAACCAAGATTGATTCCTCCCACCCCGAGCAGCGCTAGTAAACTAATCACGACATCCATTTTGGAATCAGCGGTCAGCGCGACCAACGCGGGACTTTCGGGAAATTTGCGGGCGAGGAAAAACATCGCGCTTTTCACGAGAATCACCCCGAGCAAAACAAAAACCGGCAGCGCGCTAATTGTCGGCTGGCTCCCGGAAAAAATTCTTTCCAGTGCTTCGCGAATTACCTCGAAAGCCAAAACAAAAGTCAACACACTCACGGTGAAAGCCGCCAGTGGCTCAGCGCGAGCGTGCCCGAAAGGGTGATCTTGATCAGCTGGTTGACTACCAACTTTGATGGCGAAATAAATCATGACGGAGGTGGCAATATCTACCAGCGAATTGAAAGCATCCGAAAGCACCGCGAGCGAACCAAACAAAAGTCCCGCAATCAGCTTCGCGGCAAAAAGCGCAAGATTGAGAATTAAAAAAAGCAGCGTGATTCGGACAGCACGAAACATTTGTGAAATTTTACCTTTTCTGCAAAAAGTGAGAAAGAGGCTAAAATTGAAATTGTGAAAATTCAATTTTCCAATCTCGCGCGACCGGTCACCGATGCCAAACTTTTTTTGGACTTTCAAAAAAACCCGCCCGCTTTCGCTACCCTCGTCAACCCACGAGACCTGCCTGCCGATGGGCAAGACATCTCGCGAGTTAACTCCGTTGAAAAATTCGCGCGCGCGAATCGGAAGTGGCGGCAAATTCTCATTCTCGGAATCGGTGGTAGTACGCTCCCCGCGCAAGTTTTGATCCGCACGCTCGCAAAAATTAACCTCGGAGCTCGCTCCGAGGCTGCGCCTGAATTTTTCTTTCTAGACAATCTCGATGCAGAGAAAACTGCGCGGATTTTTGGGAAACTCGATTGGAAAAAAACGCTCGCAATCGTGGTCACGAAATCCGGCGGGACACTCGAAACTCTCGCGAACTTTTTTGTGGTGAAGCAAAAATTGGGGAAAAATTGGAGGAAGCAGGTCGTCGCCATCACCGATGCTGATTCCGGATTTTTGCGGAAACTCGCAACTCGCGAGAAGCTCTCAGCTTTCGAAATCCCGCGAGAAGTGGGAGGGCGGTTTTCGATTTTTTCGAATGTCGGTCTCCTCCCCGCCGCACTTGCGGGAGTGAATTTGCGGAAACTTTTGGCAGGAGCAGCCGCGGCAGAGGCGAGGGAAGCTTTTGCATTCGCGGGAATCCATGCTGCGGAATTTCAGCGCGGGAAAAACATCTCGACTTTTTGCGTGTACTCCGCTGCGCTCGAATCTCTCGCGAAATGGTGGGAGCAACTCCTCGCGGAATCGATTGGAAAAAATTCCCGCGTGGGGATCACGCCGGAAATTGCAGTCGGCGCGACCGCACAGCATTCGCTGCTCCAACTTTGGGCGGATGGACCGGATGACAAATTTTTTATTTTTGCGGGAGTGAAGAATCCAAAAACAGATTTCAAAATTCCACACCCTTCAAGTGAAAGTGAATTTAAATTTTTACAAGGAAAATCGATGCAGCAAATTTTGCGCGCGGAATTCGAAGCGACAGTGAAATCTCTCGTAGAAAAAAAACGCGCACTCGCGACTTTCGAGATTCCGCAAATAGATGAATTTGAAATCGGAAAATTGCTGCAATTTTGGATGTTTGAAGTTTATTTTCTCGGAAAACTTTTGGGGGTGAACCCGCTCGATCAGCCGGGCGTCGAACGAGGAAAGATTTTGGCGCGAAAACTGCTCTCTCGAAGTTGAAAAAAACGTGTTTTTTTGGGAAGATTCCGCTCACGTGAAAAAGAAAATTATCCACTCCCGAAATATTTTGACCGGAATTTTGCTTGCGTTTTTCGCGCTCGGAATTTTGGGAGTGGCGGGTTTCTTTCTTTTTTCGAAATACTCGCAGCCTCCTTCCCTCGCGAAGATTTTGCCGGAAGCGGAGACTCTCTTTTTCGCGGAGATTCAAACGAGTGTGGAAAATCCGGAGTGGACCAATCTGCGGAAAATTTTTGCCGAAAGTTCTCCGGCGGAGCTTGGGAATTTTGACTCGCTCGGATTCACAGACGCGGCAGAATTTTTGGGACTGCTGCGCAACCGGATCGGGATTGCTTTTTTCGGAGAGAGTTTGAATCCCGACCGTTTCTGCCTCGCGCTGGATGTAGAGAATGTTGAGACCGCGCGGGAATTTTTGGCGGCGCAGACTCTCATGGGCGAATCGCTCGCAGAAGAAAATTACCTCCATCAAAAAATTTATTTTTATCCCCGTTCGCGGAAGCTCGCTTTTTTCTTTTTTGGAAATGATTTGCTGCTCGCAAGCGAGCGAAAAGATTTGGAGAAAATCGCGGAGGCGATTCACGATTCTGCGAAAAGTTTGAAAAACTCGACGGCATTCCAAGCAGTCGTGCAAAAAATTAATCCGCGCGCGACCGGCTTCGCGTATTTTTCGGAGAGACTGATTCAGCAAACTCTCACCGCGAATCTCGGCGGAATGCGAAACGCGCTCGCGACTCCCCTCCTCGATTTTTTCGGAAGCGGCGGAGCCACGCTCGCCCCGCGAGACGAAGGAGTGCAGCTCGCAGTCCAACTCGCGCTGAAAGATAAATTCGTACGCGCGAATTTATTCGCGGAGGCGGAAACGGTAAATTTCGAGCTGCTGAATTTTTTGGGCGAGGAAACGAAAATTTTTGGGGCAGCGGAAAATCCATCCGCGCAGCTTTCCCATTTTTTGACAGCAAGCAAAAAAACGAATCCCGCTTTCCCGCTGCTTTTGCAGGGAGTGGCGGAAAAGTTCACGCGCGAGTGGTTCGGCGAGACGGCGGATTTTTCGGAAGATTTCGCTTCACTTTTTGAGAATGCGAGCGTACTCGGAAAAACAAATTCGGGGGGATTTTTTGGAATTTTTGAAAACGCGGAATCGGAAATTCTGCTCGAAAAATTAATTTCGAGCCGCGGAAAACTCGCCGCAGAGGAAAAGCTCGTGGCTCTGCCGGACACTACCCCCGGCTACGAACTCACGGCGAAAAGCGAGCCGACGGTGACGGAAGAACTTTTTGCGAGCCACAAAATCACGCGGCTTCATTTCCCGAAATACGAATTGAATTTTGCGGAACTTGAAAATCGGCTCGTCTTCGCGAGTGAAAAAGAGGTGCTCGAAAAAATGGTTGCTCGTTTCGTGGCGGAAGAAAAAGTTTTTGGGAATCTCCTCGCGGAGAGCGACAGCGCGGGAGAAAATATTTTTTACTCGCGAATTGAAAATTCGGAAAATCCATTTTTGAAGTCGTTTCGCTTCGCGCTCGCGGGAGTGAATTTCAGGGTGGATGGAGTGAAGATGGAAATATTTTTAGGAAAATAGGAGAAGTTTTAATTTTTACAATTTTTAAATAAATCTTAAAACCAAATTTTTATAGAATATGGTTTGGAAGAACAAGTGGAAAATTCTAGAAAGAATCCAACGAATTAGTTTTGATTTTCGCCGTAATTTCAAAGAAATCCAAAAATTTAAAACTTTGATTTAGTTTTTATTTACAAATTTAAAAATTTAAAAATTAATTTATAGTGGAACATTCTAGAAAAAAACTCATCGATTTGAAAAAGCGCGCAAGCCAGCCGCTCATCGTCCAGCGAGCGGAACGGATGCAGCGAAATGTTTTGCGGCTACGAAAAATCTCCGCGCGAGAAATGGTAAATGCGGAACCCCGCCGATTTGATTTTCAGAGGCGAGAAAAAATTTCTTCGGAAAACAAGATTTACCTCCCCGCCGAAAAAAATTTGGCAAAAAAAAGTTCGCGGCTAAAAGTCGTGCTCGCAGCTCTCGCGGTAGTTTTCTTTTTGAATTTCGTAGGAGTCTTGGGGAGCGGGAAGCGCGCGGTGGAACACACGATTTCCACAGCTTTTTCGGGAATCAGCGATTTGATCGTGGCGGCGGAAAGTTTCGCGGCGGGAGATTTCGCGGATTCACAAAACCGTTTCGCGAAAGCGGTGACAGTTTTGCGAGAAGCGGAAAAAGATTTGATGGTGCTCGGCGGCGCGGGGGCGGTGCTCGAAACGCAACCGGAAAAAGTGCAGGCTGGCAGCCGACTCGTGAGCGCGGGAAAATTGCTCGCGAGCGGCGGTGAGAAATTCGCGGAGGCGGCGAACGAAATCAATCTCGCTTTTTCAAATTGGAAAATCCGACAGCAGGCACTGAACGAGGGGAAATCCGTGGAATCTTTTTCGCAGCAGCTCCACTCTCCGATTACGAAAATCCTCGCGGGCATCAGCGAACTCGAAAGCGCCGCCGCGTTGCTAAACCTCGTGGAAACTAATTCGCTGCCGGCTGAATTGCAGCAAAAAGTGGCAGAGGCGAACAGCGGTTTGAATTATTTTTTGGAAGTCGCGCAGCCGCTCGCGGAGGCTCTCCCGCAGCTTCCGAATTTTTTGGGAAATAAAGTTCCGCGCCGTTATTTAATTCTTTTTCAAAATCCGGATGAAATCCGTCCGACCGGCGGCTTCGTCGGCTCGGTCGGGATTTTGAATTTGAATGACGGCTTCGCGGAAAAATTCGAGATTCGGGATGTTTACGAGATCGACGGGCAACTTGCGGAGCATTTGAATCCGCCGGAGGGATACGGTTTCATCACCGGAAGTTGGGGACTGCGCGATGTGAATTACCACCCCGATTTTCCGACTTCCGCGGAAGCGGCGGCGATGATTTTCGAGGAAGCCGGTTTCGGCAGCGTGGACGGCGTGGCAGCGGTAAACTCGACTTTTTTGACGAAACTCACAGCGGCAGCAGCGGACGGGGTGCAGCTCGATCGATTCTCGCGAAAAATTGAAGCCGAAGATCTCACGCTCCTTCTTTCGTTAATAATCGAGACAAAAACAGACGGCGCGGCAAAGCCGAAACAAATTTTGGATGAGGTGTGGGCGGCACTTCGACAAGATTTGCAGAAAATTCCAGCGGCGGAACTAGCGGGCATCGCGCTTGATTCGATCACGGAAAAAGAAATTCAATTCGCTTCCACGAATCCCGATTTGCAAAAAATCGCGCGCGCTGTCGGAGTGGCAAACGAGCTCGCGGAAACCGAGGGCGACTATCTTTTTGTGGTGAATACTTCGCTTTCGGGAAATAAATCAGATCGTTTTTGTTCGAATGAAATTTCCCACACAACGGAAATTTCGGCGGAAGGAGAGGCGATCGATACTTTGAAAATTTTGCGGAAGCACGCATGGAGCGAAGCGGAAGAACGGAGGATGGAAAATTTGGCGGAAGATTTCGGAATTCGGCTGCCGGAAGAATTGAAGGAAATCCTCGGTCGCGGACGGAATATCGATCTCGTGAAAGTTTTCGTGCCGCTCGGCAGCGAGTTAATTTCGGTGGAAGGTCTGCCAAAAAATCGAGTGGAAACAAAAAATTCCACGGGCAAAACTTATTTCATGTTTTCGCTCACGGTTCAACCGAAATTTTCGCGGGAAGTAATTTTACGGTACCGACTGCCGATCAGGTTTGAGGAGAAGTATTCTTTCTTGGGTGAATTCCAAAGCGGAGACAACGTGAGAGAGGTTGAGAAGGTCATAAGAAAAGATGGCGTGGAAATTTTCGAAGAAAAGATCGATTTGGGGACAGAGAGAATATTTGTCATTCCTGCCCCCCTTGTCATTCCCGCGAAGGCGGGAATCTAGAGTGAAAAAATTACCCACCGTGTTGTCATTCCCGCGAAGGCGGGAATCCAGAAAAATAGATTTTATGTTTGATATTAATAGACCACACATCAAGAAAGTGAACTGAAGCCAAACAAGGAATATTCAAGGATCAAGAGAAAAACAGTTTGAGAAAATACTTGGAGATTCCTATCTGCCACGACGGATTCCATAATCGTGCTGCCAAAAACTAACCCCCGAGCGGAAGGTGGAAAGTGGATGTTGGAAAAACACTCACGAATAAAATCGTGGAGATTCGAGATGTCATTTCCGCTTTCTCAAATCACGCTAACTGTCTGAACCACTGATTACGCTGATTTAATGATTAACTATGATTCTCCGCCTGCCATTTATTAGCACCCACTCCAATCATCACCATCTTTATCTTTCGGCACGAACCAATCAGTGCAATCATAATAATCCGATGAAATTAACCCCACGCTTAAGCGTGGGGTTAATTTTC
>JBDRIC010000150.1:0-5340 GCA_043816245.1 Patescibacteria group bacterium | reverse complement strand
TCGAATTATTTTCTCAAACTAAAAATCTCCTGATCCATAAAAACCTCGCGCGAATCACCACCTCCCACCCGCGCCACCGCCCGAGAAGCCACCTCCGCCGAAACCACCGAAACCGCCTCCAAAATTTCCTCTTCCACTTCCGCCGCCTGCCCACCACGCCGCGCGGCTGCCTGATTTTTTCGCTGCCGCAAAATTTCGCGAGACGGCAAAGTCAAAAATTAATCCGAAAATGCCGAGACTAATTGCGGCTGCGACGATTCCGGCTACCGCGAAATTCAGCAGTAGCCCGCCGAATCCGCCGCTGATCACTCCGATCGCAGCTCCCGGCCAGATTTTTTTCGAGCGTCCGAGAATCGCCGCGAGCCACGGGAAAACGAAGAAAATTAGAATGAAAAAGATATTCGCGAAACTTTCCGGCGGACTCGAGTTTTCCATTCTTAAATTCGTGAAACTCTCGCCCGCGATTGCGAGAATCATTCCTTCCACGCCCGCCACGATTCCGTCGTTGAAATTTCCATTTTTAAAACGTGGCGCGATCACTCCCTCGATAATTTCCGCCGCTTCCAAATCAGTGAGCGCGCCTTCCAGCTGACTGCCCGTCGCGATGAAAAGTTCTCGATCGTCAATTGCCACGACGAGCAGTGTGCCGTTGTCGACATCTTTTTTTCCCACGCCCCACGCGTTGCCGAGTTCCGTCGCGAACTGCCAAATTGGCATTCCGTCGGTCGAATTCACGATTGCCACCGCGATTTCCGTGCCGGTTTCCGTCTCGTAATTTTTGAGTTTCAAATTCAAATCCGCCACCGTCTTGTCTGAAAGTGTCGCTGTTGTGTCGGTCACGAAATTACTTTGTTTCGGAAAATCACTTGCAAAAGAAAGTCCACAAAAACTTGTGAAGGCAGAGATGAAAATTAAAAAGCATCCAGCATACAGGATAAAAGCATACAGAAACTGGCTTTTGCGTGTTTTATTTCTCATGCTTTGTGCTGTCATGCTTTGTGCTGTTTGCTGAATTTATTGATTACCTCCGAAATCTACAACGGGCACCACATCCGCTCCTGCCGCGGCTTCGAAAAGTGACTTTTCTTTTTCGAAATTAAAAAGATTCGCGATTAAGTTTCGTGGGAATAGGCGCACGGATTTATTGTAATTTGTAGCTGCATCGTTGTATTCATTTCGCGAGAAAGCGATACGGTTTTCCGTTCCTTCCAGTTCCACAATCAAATCGCGGAAAGCCTCCGTTGCCTTCAATTCAGGATACGCCTCGACAGTTACCAGCAGTCTCGACAACGCGGATTCGAATCCGTTCGCCGCGCCGATTTTTTCGTTCGCCGTTCCGGCCGCCGCCCACGCTGACCGCGCCGCGACGACATTCTGCAACGTTTCTTGCTCGAAATCAGCGACTCCCTCGACGGTATTCACGACGTTCGGAATCAAATCAAGGCGGCGCTGAAATTGCGTCTCGATTTTGGCGAAAGAATTATCCACATTTTCTTCGAGACTCACGAGCGAGTTGAAACTGCTTACAGTCCAAACTCCGATTGCGGCGACAATAATTGCGAAAATCGCGAGAAAAGAAGGAAGTTTGCGTGGCATTTTGAGGTGGGTTAAAAAATCGGATGAATTTTACAAGATTAATGATGAAATTTCTCGTGAATTTCCCGCAAACGTTTATTCGTCACGTGCGTGTAAATTTGCGTCGTCGTGATCGAGGCGTGACCGAGCATTTCCTGCACGCTTCGCAAATCCGCTCCGTTTCCCAGCAGTGTCGTTGCGAAGCTGTGACGGAGAGTGTGGGGAGTCACTTTTTTTACAATTCCCGCCGCAAGCGCATACTTCCTCACGAGATTTGCTACGCTCCACGGAGTCAATCTTTTCGCATTTTTTCCGCCGACGATTTCATCCTCGTTTTTACTTCGTGGTCCATGAGAAAGAAAAACCGCCGGCAAATTATCCGTCCGCCGATTCAAATATTTCCCGATTTTTTCCGCAGCTTCGTTCGTGAGAAAAACAATCCGTGTTTTTCGCCCTTTCCCCGTCACCGCGAATTCCCGCCGTTTCAAATCAACTTGATTCCGATTCAAATTTGTCAGTTCCGAGACGCGAAGCCCTGTCGAATAAAGCGTTTCCAAAATCGCCGCGTTGCGGAAATCGCGGATATTTTTTCCCCCCACCGCCGCAAACAATCTTTTTAATTCTTCCGGCGTGAGAAATTCAACCACCCGTTTTTCAGATTTCGGCACCTCGATTTTCTCAGCCGCGAGGCAGTCGACATCCCGTTTCGCGAGAAATTTAAAAAGCGCGCGCAACGCGATGGCATGGTAGCCGCGAGTTTTCACGCTCAAAATTTTTCCGCGCGATTCGAAATCCGCGAGGAGAAGGAGGAAGTTTTGAATATCGCGGAAATTGATTTCGCCAACATTTTTTTCACCTCCAAAAAACTTCTTCGCGCGCCGTAAATAATGCGCGTAATTTTGCGCGGTTTTCGGTGATTGATTTTTCTCAATCTTTACCGCGGTGAGGAAATCGGTGATGGCAGCGGAAAGTTTCATTTATCTATGTGCTTATCGCAATTAGAGTTTTTTTAAGAATGTCGTTTTAAGCTAAAAAATCAACTTATTTATTGATTCGTCTAGGATAAATTTATTCATTGTCTAGGATTAATTTCCCAAAAGGCTTTTGGTGATTTTGGCTGTCCGGCAAAATAAATTTTGTTTTCTTGTCGAAGTTCGTCGAGCAAATAATTAATTTGACGATTATTTAGCCTATTTTCGAAGAGTCCATCTCGAAAATCTCGCATCTGACCCTTTTTATGATCTTTAAAAAATTGCCATAAAAGTTCTCTTTGCTGCGACCTTGAAAGCCACTTTTTGCGTGTGTATTCACCGCTTTTTTCAAGAAAATCGTAAAACTTTTTACTTAAAAAATATTTTGTGCCGCGTTTATGGCCAGATTTTTCCAGAATTTCTAAATCTAAAAATTTTGTTTTTCGCGCTAAATCTTTGGAATTTTGGCATGTTCGAATCTCTTCAAGAAAAAAAAGATCACGCGAAAGTTCGTCCCCAAAAGAAATTTGTTTTTTGGCGGCGATTTTTTGAAGAAAGGCGATGAATTTTTTATCCTTCACTCTTGCTGCGATTTCCAGTCTCACGAAACCAAATTCAGTTTCCGAAAGTTTTGGAAAACCTTTTCCCTCACGAATACTTCGAGAAAAAATACGATCAAGCCCAAAACCTCTTCTTTCTACGAATCCAAGCGTATCAAGAGTCTCCATCAAGAGGCGATTGCGCCATTTTCCTTCGACATCGAGCGCGTTTTGTGGGGATACGCCCGGCAAAAATCTACCTGGACTTTCAATGGCAAAACTTTCAGGTGAAATTTCGATTGAAATTGAACCACGCACACGATAATTACGGTGCGCAAAAGCGTTTAGGACTGCTTCGCGTATGCTTTTTTCACCAAATGCCCAAATATCGAACTCAAAAAATCCTTCTTCAAATGGTTCGCGGATATTTCGCGCATTTATCATTTCCCAAATTTCTTGTTCTATAAGTAAAAACGGTGCACGCCAATTTTTAGTAAAATCAAAATTGAGTTTTTTTGGCTCAATTCTCCAGCCGAATCGGACTTCAGCTTCGGGTAAAAATTCAGCGATTTTTTCAGATTTCCCGCACAAAAGTAGTGCTGCAAAAGTAAGTTCGCCATCACGCATCAGCAAAAGTTTTTTGAGTATTTCAGCAAAAGATAATTTTAAGTATTCGGGCTTCCCTGATTTTTTTGACCACGCTTCGCGAAGTTTTTTCAAAGCTTTTTGATCAAAATCTTGAAAAGCAAGCTTTTTGCAAATTTCTGCCGAAAAGTCTGGTTCGTTTTCATTTAAAATTCTCAGTAAAGTTTCGTCGTCCATTTCGCGTAATTCTTCATTGACGCGCATCAATGGGATTCCATGAAATCTAAAAACTTGCCCGACGGGGCGTGACGGTATGTGAAAAATCAGAATGCGATTCTCCTTTTCATCAAAAATTTCTTCAATTTTTACACGCCTTCCGAGTTTTTGGAAAAGGATAGATTTTGTTTTGCCGATATTTTCTATAGCTTTTGTCCCGATAATTTGGCGCGGTTTTTTATCCGAAATACCCAAAATCAATTTGCCGCCGCCTTCATTTCCAAGCGCGACACAATAGGCGAGAGCAGAATTTCGATTTATTTTTCCGTCGTCGTTTCCTAAAAACGAAAAAGAGTTTTTTGCCTCCTTAAATTCGAGGTGTTCAGATTCGTTTTTTAACAGAATCTCGCGAAGCTCTTTAATATCCATTACAACGAATTTAACATTTTTCATTTTAACCCAACCCTCTCACGAATCACCCCCAAATTCTTCCGCGCCTCCGCTCGTGCCTTCTCTCCGCCATTCTCCAAAATTTTCTCCACTGCCGCTGGATTTTTCAAAAGCTCCGCAAATCTTTTTCGCGCCGCGCCGAATTTTTCCAAAATCTTTTCCAACAACATTTTTTTTGCATCGCCGTAGCCGACTTCGCCGTTCCGATATTTTTCCGCGAGATCGTGAGCTTCATCCTCATTTACGAGGAGCTTGAAAAGCGCAAAAACATTGCACTTTGAATAATCGAGCGGCTCGCCTTTCGGTGTCGAATTCGTCACGATTCCCATCACCTGCTTTTTCAAAATATTTTCCTCCGCAAAAATCTCGATCGTGTTGCCATAACTTTTGCTCATTTTTTCTCCATCAGTTCCGGGCACGACCGCCGCTGTTTTCGGAATCTCCGCCTCCGGCAATTTCAAGTTTCCGTTGAAAGTTGAATTAAATTTTTCCGCCAAATCGCGCGTGATTTCGAGATGCTGCTTCTGATCTTTCCCCACTGGAATTTTGTCTGGCTGCATCGCGAGAATATCGGCAGCTTGCAAAATCGGATAATTAAACAGTCCCACATTCGCCTCGATTCCTTTTGCGACTTTGTCTTTGAAGCTCACCGCTCGCTCGAGCAATCCCATCGGCGCGAGGCAGGCGAGAATCCAACTTAATTCCAAAACTTCCGGCACATCCGACTGTCGGTAGAGAATTGTTTGCTCGCCTGTCAGCCCGAGCGCGATGAACGCCGCCGCGACTTCGAAAGAATTTTTTCGCAGTTCCTCCGCGTTTCGCGTCGTCGTGAGCGCGTGGAGATCGGCGACAAAAATAAAAAGTTCCGCGCCCTTTTTCTGAAAATTCAAAAATTGCTCGATTGCTCCGAAATAATTTCCGAGATGGAGACTGCCGGAGGGCTGGATGCCGGAGAGGATGCGCATGGTTGGTAGGTTGGTAGTTAACCCACCACTTAAGTGGTG
>JBDRIC010000149.1:0-10598 GCA_043816245.1 Patescibacteria group bacterium | reverse complement strand
CTCATTACGAGCGGGTTGAGCCCCCACAAAATCAGAAAAAGAAACACTCCCAACAATCCGAACGCGTGAAAAATGAGCAAAACCATTCCTGCAAAAAGTATGCAGTCGAGAGAGATTAAGATTGGGATGGTGGAGGGATTTTCGAGCGGCAAAGCGTTAACAATCAGGGAGCCGGTTTTATTCCACGGAGGTGTCGCATTGTAGCCGCGATCAGTCAAAACTTTCGGACTCAAATGCTGAAAGAAAAAATCAACATCATTCTGAAAAGCTTCCCAGCGTTCGGGCGAAAAATTATTTTTCAGTTTTTCATATTCATGAAATTCCAAAAAGTAGCCGGTGTGTTGCTGGGTTTTTAGATCACGGATTTTATCTATTTTTTTGAACCTATTTTCACCTTCTTGATCCGCAATAATGGAAGTTTGGTAAAGATCGAAATAACCGAGCTCTTCGAAATATTTTGCATTTAAATAATAATGGTACAAATCCCAGTAGCCGGTTTTGTCCACGGGTGAATCGAAATTGTAAAAACCCCATGCGGAAAAAAAGACAGACGGCACGAAAACGGCGATCAAAATCCAACGTGCCAATCGGCGTTTACCAAAAAAATAATATGTCCAAATAAGTCCGAGGACAATTAGCGACAAAATTATTTTGAAGAAAAAAACTTGGTCGATCTCCATGCTTCAAAGAATACACTAATTTTCCAAAATCTTTTTCACTCGCGGCAGCGCGTTTGCGGTGTGACCGATTTGATCGATTCGAATTTCGCTGCGATCCACTGCTCTCCGAATCGCGCCGATTAGCCGTTCCGGATTTTCGAATTCCCGAGAATTTTTAAAAGTAAACTGCAGTTGCAGCAGTGAGCGCGCGCCGAGCCGGGCTGCTTCACGATAATTTTTCGTTCGCTCCGCATCCCCCGATTTTTCCGCGACTGCGTGCGCGTACGCCACTCCTTCCACGTAAACCGCGGTGCTCGAGCTGTGGGGCGGTCCGTATTTCGTGTGTTTCTCCGAATTATAAAAACGACCGAGCATGGCAGATTCGGTGGGATTTACTTCAAGCATCTCCGCGATCAATTCATCATTTATCCAAAAAATAAAATCGGCGTATTTCGGCTCGCCCGTTCGTTCGAAAATTTCCGCATACGCCATCGTGTGCCACGGCACAAATTGCGGCGAAAAATTTTCCGTGATTTTCGGACGGTAATATTCGAAACCCCGCTCCACAAAATCGAGCCACTTCGCTTCTCCCGAAAATTCAAAAAGCCGCGCGGCGGCTAGCAGCGCCTCGCCGGAATAAAAACGCTCATTGCTGGTGAAACTCACTGGTCGATAAAAAGTTTGAAAACTGCCGTTCGGTTGCTGCATCGCTTCAATAAAATTCGCGAGAGCCGCTAATTCCACCGAATATTTTCCAGTCAGCTCGCCTTCGAGAATCGCGATGATCCCGAGAGCCGCCCCGCCGAGTTTGACTTTTCCATTTCCCTCGAAAAAGCCGAAAGTTAACCTCCCATCGGATAACTGAGGGGTTTCCTCTGTTTTAAAATATTTCCGAAAAACTGCTGCGAGATTCTGCTCACCGACTTCACGAAGTTCCGCGTCTTCGAGCTCTCGCGCGAGCGCGAAAATTCCTTGCGTGGTGAGCAGCTGCCGGATGATGTTACTATCTTTCTGGGCACTGCTGTCGGCAGGATCGTAAAAATAGGGGAGCGTGTTGCCTTCCCTCTCGTTCGTCAAAAACCAGTCTCGCATCAATTGCATCCGCTCTGTTACGAAATTCGCTGAAATTTTTTTCAGCGGGAGAACTTCTGTTTCTCGAAAACTTAAAAAAACAAACTCGCGCCGACAGTCAACAGAATTGCTGAAATTATCGCACGCGCGAACCACCGACTTTTTTTAAATCTCGCCACTTCCAATAGCCTCCACAAATTTGTCTTCTCTGTCAAATATCGCGATTAACTGCGCGAGTCCGATGAACTCTAAAGTTTCGCGGATTTCAGCATTCGCATTTACGAAGGCCATTCGTTTCTCCGCCGCCGCGAGTTTACGGTGAGTGTTCTCGAAATAACCCACTGCGTGGCTGCTCATGAGATCGAGTTCGCCGAGATCGAAGACGAGGTACGCGTGGTGACTTTCAAGGAGCGAATCAATTATCGCGGAAAAATCCGCGAGACTATGCTCGTCAAAGCAGCCGGTGAGCGGCACGAAAGTATACGGTTTTCCGTGCGCGTTGCGGGTTTCGGAATTGATTTGAGCTTGCACGGGGAGTTTGAAGGATAAAGAATAGAAATGATTATACCGCTTCGCAATAGAAATATTACAGTCTGCGTTTTTTACAAATTGGTATTATCCTTAATTCTAATGCTTTAAGCACCGAAGCTACGCGGCATTAATAGCTTTTTTATCGCGAATTGGTATTAGAAGATAAGTAGTTGCGGTATTTTTTATTGAAAGTTGCGCGGGGTGAGAACTGCATTTTTCAGACTGCCTCTCTGTGAGCGAAGTAGTTAGTTTTCGTTATCAGTCGGACTTTCATTTTCTATTTCCGATTTCCGCGAAATATCACACACGTCCTCATTTCCTATGCTTAAAATCTCACTTTCACCGTCGATATAAATCGTGGTGTTTGTCCAAGTCATCCATACCCGTTCCCCGGTTTTTTTGATGTTTTCATTTTCGCTGCTTCTGAATTTTTCAGTATCTTTTTGGATATCGCGAAGCATTTGGTTCAAATCGCGTTTTGTTGTCGACTCAATACCAGGTACGAGTAAGAACATACTTTTCCCAATGATTTCGTCTTGAGTGTAGCCAAAAAATTCCGCGCCAAACGGATTCATGTAGGTGATCATTCCATCCAAATCCCATTTCAGAATGACGCTCTTTGAGTCCTCGACAATTTTTTTGTAGAAATCCTCAGAAATAGAATCTTTTTGTTCTTTGATACCAGCTTGAGTTTCCTCGGAGCTATTTGTTTCATAAGTCTCTGCCGACTCGTGTGAACCCAAAACATCGGCTCTCATTTCTTTGACTAAATGGAACCCTTTGACAAAAACAATTTGTGTTGCGACGAGAATAGTCAAAACAATGCCGGTAATTTTGATAACATTCCCTTCGAGAAACTCCAACGAATGCTTTTTTCTCGCAGGCTTTCGTTCGGTTGCTGGTAGTTTTTTTGTCATCTGGTTGGTGTTCTAGTGATTGACCTTTTCTATTCTAACAGAAAGAAACTAAAAAGTCAAGCATTTCCTAATAAAAGAAAATAGAGCTTTCCTCTTCAAAAAAAGCGATTAACTAAAGTGGTAGCAAAATGATGTTAAAATTACAGAGGAGAGGTATCCAATCAGGGCTTTTCCCAATCTTTGGAATAAGATTTCAATCTCTAAATTACAACATTTAATTTCTAAATTTCGGGGTGTGGCGCAGTTGGTAGCGCGTCCCGATGGGCATCGGGAAGACCGGAGGTATTTAAATGCAAGGCTATGTTTATATTCTCGAAAGTAAAAATTGTTCTCGGTTTTATGTTGGTTCGAGCAATGATCCGGAAAACAGGCTGGACGAGCATAATTCAGGCGAAACAATTTCACTTCGCGGGAAAGGTCCATGGAAAGTAGTTTTTCAAAAAAAGTATCAAACCATTGAAGAGGCTCGGATTATTGAAAGGAAACTTAAAAAATTTAAAAGCAGAAAAATCTTAGAAAGGATTGTCGAAGAAAAAGAGATTAAAATATCGGCATAAATTTATCGGGGTGTGGCGCAGTTGGTAGCGCGCGTGGTTTGGGACCACGAGGTCGGAGGTTCGAGTCCTCTCACCCCGACCAGAAATTTGCTTCGCAAATTAGAATTAAGGATAGGAATTAAGATTAAGAATTAGGGTTATTAGAATAAGAAAAAGTTGTCGCAAATTTCTCCCTAATTCTTATTCCTAATCTTTATCCTAATTCTTTCAATTAACTTATGTTTGATTTCGAAAAATTCTCCGTTTACCAAAAATCCGAACAGCTTTACATAAAAGTTTTGAGAATTTTATCTAATTTCCAAATTGATAAAAATATTAAAGATCAGCTTAAGCGTGCGGCTTTGAGCATTGTTTTAAATATTGCCGAAGGAGCTGGTAAGTACAGTAAAAAAGACAAAAAGAATTTTTATGTTATCGCAAAAGGTTCTGTGAATGAATGTGTCGCGATCATTCGAATTTTAAAAATCGAAGGTAAAATTTCGGAAGAATTATTTCAAAAAGCTTATGCTGATTTGTTGGAAATTGCCAAAATGCTCTCTGCATTAATTAACATAATGATCAAATAATAATCATTTGAATTCAAAATATCCGATGGTTCTGTCATTAAAATGAAACTTTTCTCAAAACTTTGCGCGTTTTTATTTATCTTTTGTTTTTTCGCGGGGAGTGTTTTTGCAAACGAGTTTGCAGTTGGGGAAGTTATTCAGGTTCATGAAGATGGTTTCGAGGTAGAGCTTTTGGGTAAAAAAATTAAAATCGAAAACCACGAGAGCTTTCTCACCACTCTTTCTCAAGAAGCAAGCGAGGGTGAAAAGATGGTTTTGGGGAAATTTGAAATGGGCGATGGAAAAGTTTGGCAAATTTATGACAAATATCGAAGTCCGCGTTTGCTCGTTTTGGCGCTTTTATTTTTTACTCTCATTTTTATAGTCGGAGGGAAAAGGGGACTAAGCTCTCTGCTAGGTTTGGCGATTTCGATTGCGATTATTCTGTTTGGGATTATTCCCTCTATTGCGAGCGGGCTGAATTTGCTTTTGGTCGCGCTTGTCGGCGGATTTGCGATTGCGGGAGTTACGATTTTTATTGCGCACGGTTTTTCACGAAACTCCTTTCTAGCTTTTCTCTCCACGATTTTTACTTTACTCGTTGCCGCGCTTTTCGCCGACTTCGCGATCAGTTTCACCAAAGTTTTTGGGACGGGAGGCGAGGAAAGCTTTTATTTTTTGGGCGGAGAATTCGCTTTTATCGATTTGCGGGGATTGTTGTTCGCAGGAATCTTGCTGGGAACTTTGGGGGTTTTGGATGATATCACGGTCGCGCAAATTGCCTCGATTTCCGAAATCCAAAAAGCGAATCCAAAACTTTCTTCCCACGAATTATTCAAACGCGGAATGAGAATCGGCAAGGAACACATCGCCAGCATGATAAACACTCTCGCGCTCGCGTACGCGGGAGTTTCGCTTCCGTTGATTTTGCTGCTTTTCCTCGATTCCTCCAAGCCGCTTTGGGTGATCTTGAATTCCGAATTCGTCGCGGAAGAAATCGTGAGAGTGGTGGTGGGCTCGAGCGCGCTCATCCTCGCAGCTCCGATTGCAAGCTTTTTGGGAGCTTATTTTCTGCGAAAACGTTAAACCTTAAGCCTCTCCCCATAGCTCCACCTCTCGTGGATTCACAATTTTTACTTCGCTATTTTTCTCGCCAAATTCAATGCAGCATCAATCACCACCACCGAATCCCGCTGATTTTCCAACTTTTGAGGAATATGAAGCTGCCTTGAGAATGCGTGAAAAATTTTTAGCGATGAGTGAAAAAGTTTCTAAAGTCGTGAACGAAACCGAAACCGAAGAAGAATTTAATCGAGAGATGGAGAAGTTGGGATTTACTTGCCACGAGGATGAATTTTGCGGAGAGGGATGGTGCAAAAAACACGAAGGGGAGTGCCTGGCGGTTGCGTTGGAATATTTTCAAGATGAGGCGAATGCAGAATTTTTTTTCGGAGTATTGCCAGAGAAAGAAAAAATCTTACAAGGAGATTTTTCAGAAAGGATGTGCGATTTGCCATCTGAGTGGAAAGATTCAAAAACAAGAGAAGGGAAAGTGGTTGAATTTTGTTTGGATTTTTGGGATGCTTTGGTCTTCAAAAATAGTTTGGGTTTGTCTTGCGATGAGTTGGTGAAAGAGGAGGAAATTCAAAAAATTGGAAGGACATTGTATTTTGTTTTACAAAAAACACTTTTTCGTAAAGCTGTCTCAAAAGAGATTAAACAAGTCCGAGATTTCCTGCATAAAAATAAATTCCTAAATTTAAAAATCTCCCGAGATTTCTCAAAGAAGCTGGAGAATATTCAACTTCCCTAAGCGAGAGGCAGAATATCTGAAATAATTCGAATACTATTTCGCAATCTCTCCCCACAGCTCTACCTCTCGCGGCTGCGTGATTTTCACATTCACGAGCTTGCCGATTAAATTTTCTCCGCCTTCGAATTTAACGAGAAAAAATTCCGAGCTTCTTCCCTCGCAAATACATCTTTTATTTTTTCTAGATTCCCTTCCTCCACTTTCGTGAGGACAAGTTTCAAGGGAATGACCCGCCTTCGCTTCGGCTTCGGCGGGCGGGCAATTAGCTTTTTCCACCAAAACTTCCAAAGTTTTATTTTTTAATTTCGCATATTTTTTCGAAGTGGTCGCTATCATCAAATCATTCAGCCTGTGCCACCGCTCCGCTTTCAGCTTCGAATCAACATCATTTGGCAGTTTTGCGGCAGTGGTATTTGGTCGCGGAGAATACTTTGAAAAAAAAGCAAAATCGAAATTTGCCGCGCGATAAAAATTCAATAAATGCTCAAAAGCCTCCTCGCTCTCGCCCGGAAATCCCACGATCAAATCGGTGGTGATACTGGAGTGAGGATTTTCCTCGCGGAATTTTTCAACGAGGTTCAAATAATGTTTGGCAGTGTAATTGCGATTCATCTTTTTTAAAATCCCATCATCGCCGTGTTGCGCGGGGAGGTGGAGGTGCCGCTCGATATTCTCGTTCGCTGCCATCACAGCGATCACGCTCTCATCAAAATCTTTCGGATGCGAAGAGCTGAAGCGCAGCCGTTTGAGATTCGGAATCGCCGCAACTTTCGCGAGCAGTTTTGCGAAGGCTCCGCGAGTTTTTTGGAATGAATCCACATTTTGACCGAGAAGGGTGATTTCAATCGCGCCATTCCTCACCGCCTCCGCGCATTCTGCGAGAATCTCCTCCTCGCTCCGCGAAATTTCTCTTCCTCGCGCATGCGGGACGATGCAGTAGCTGCAAAAATTGTCGCAGCCGGTCATGATCGGGATGGAGACTTGCGCGGGATTTTGCCGCGTCGGTTGGATGGAGAAATAGTCGGCAGTCGGCAGTTCGACAGGGTTCACTACGGACAATTGGCAATTGGCGGGAAGTTGGGAGTCGAGCAGTCTCGGCAGTTTCGTCGAATCTTCAATTTGCCACACGAAATCGAGAACTTCACTTCTTTGCAGCAGCGTATCTTTTTTCGTATCGGTTTGGCTCGAAGTTCGGCGAACCATGCAGCCGGTCAGACCCACTTTTCGTCCGTTTTTCTCGGCTTTCCACTTTTTCAAATTGTGCAGCAACCCAAAAGCTTTGTCCTCCGCTTTTTGGCGCACGCTGCAAGTTACCAAAAAAACCGCATCTGCTTCAGCCAAATCTTCCGCACGTTGCCAGCCTTCCGAATTCAACACGCTCGTAATCCGCTCCGCATCCGAGTAGTTCATCTGGCAACCGAAAATTTTTACGCAGTACTTTTTCATCCTTCTCCGTTTTTTCGTGCAATGAATTTATTTTTCAGTTCGATAACTTCATCGATGTAACGTTCCGGTTTCTCGACATAATCCATCAGAAAAAGAATTTTCGAACCGGCGGTCTGCACCTCGAAATTTCCGAACCTAAACAGCCCACCGAGAAAGCCCGCCACTTTTCCGCGTACATCTTGCACTTGATCGAGGTCCGCGCTCGCGACTTCGATCGCAAGAAAGGCGGATTGCGTGGTGTTGATGATCCGCTCATTCGTGACCACGATGATATCGAGCTCTTCATCCAGCCAAGAATTGAATACCCACCACCACGTTCCGAGGAGGTAAAAGATAGACATTTCCATTAGAAAAAAAAAGGTGATGGAGTCCTGCGGAAATTTCAGCACGAAAAAATAAAACAAGGCGAACCCCGCCGCGAGATTTGCCACAAGCTTCACCACAATTTTAATGTAGGCAGTCCACTGTTTGCGGATAAAAAAAATCACGTGTTCGTTTGCGCGGAGACCAGGGAAGTAAGACACACAGAGATTTTACAGAGTTGAAGTGAATTTAAAAAATCGATAGAGCACAATGCTAAAAATTCCAAATACTAAAATTCAAATGCCAATTCAAAATCAAAACCCAAATGCCAAATGATTTTGTTTGAGCTTTGATATTTGGATTTGATTTTTTAACTTCTGCTTCGCATTGATCAAATCTCCGTTTCTACTTTCTTCCTGCAATTTTTACCGATAGTCTCCTGCTTCACCTCAATCAAATCTCCGTCTCCGCTTTCCTCTTCCAGCTTAAAAACTCCTGCTTCGCCTTCCCTCTTTTCCGAAAGAGGGAAAATGATGTTGTTGCGGATTTTGGAATAAATTAAAAAAGTTTTGCGAATCCCGCGAACGCGGGATTGGTGTTTGGGATTTTGGATGTTGCGGCTTCAAAACTAGTTGCTTGATCAGAAAAATGCGCGATTGCTCATATTTTCTAAAATCTAGAATGCAGCCTTCTTCTCTCGCGAAGGGAGAGATTTTGCTCGCGGTAAAAATTCGCAGAATGGATGTTCGAATATTTAGAAATGTTCAACAAAATTCCCGCGATAATAAACGAAGCCACGAGCGAGCTGCCGCCGTAACTCACGAAAGGCAGTGTGATGCCGGTGTAGGGGAGGAGCGCGATATTCACGCTGATGTGGACAAAAGCCTGACCTGCGAGCACAGCCGAGAGTCCCACTGCCGCGAGTTGTCCGAAGCGGTCGGGAGCGGCCGCCGCGATCCTAAAACCGCGGTACGCGATTAACAGAAAAAGCGCAGTAATAATTACGCTTCCAAAAAATCCAAATGCTTCAGCCGTGGCTGCGTAAATCGCGTCCGACTGCACTTCCGGCAGATAGCCGAATCTTTGCGTCGCGCCCTCCAAACCCTCCCCGAAAACCCCGCCTTTTCCCACTGCGATGAGGCTTTGTTTTACCTGAAAACCGATTCCTTCCGGGTCAAGCGAGGGATCGAGAAAGGCCGTGAAACGATTTTTCACATAATCGAGTCCAGCAAAATTCACCACCAAAACTGCGAGTGTCGCTGCGATGATTCCGCCGAGGGCGATGTGCTTCACTCGCGCGCCCGCCACGAAATAAATCGAAGCGGCAGTCAAACTTATCACGAGAATTGTCCCGAAATCGGGCTGCAAAGCCAAAAGCAAAACCACGATTCCGAGAATCACCGCGAACGGAATGAAACCATTTTCAATCGTAGCAATCGCTTCCCGCCGTCCCTCCATCCACCGCGCGAGATAAAAAATTAATCCCAGCTTCGCAATTTCCGCTGGTTGAATCGAACTCAAAATCGGGATATTCAGCCAGCTTTGGCTCGTGCCCCAGCCAGTCGAAAGTCCGGGGAGGAAGAGCGCGATCAAAAGAAGGACGCTTCCCACGAAAATTCCAGCTGCGGCTTTCCGCCAAAAAAGATAGGGGATTGCCGCTGCGATCAGCCCGAATGGGAGCGCCACCAAAATATTCCGTACCTGCCGCCAAAAATAAAAATCATTGCAGTTCGCATCGATCAGCCCGCAATCGACTCCTTCGCGAGTGTAAACCTGATAACTTTCATACACGCTCGCACTCGAAATCATTACCAATCCAAAGATGGCAAGCGCCAAAACTGTGATTCCCAAAACATGGTCGAAGGGGTGGCGGGGGCGGAGGCGGGAACCAATCACCTTCGGAGTTTAATCGAAAACCGTTGCGAGATTAAGCGAACTCAAATTTTGTTCACAGAATTTCGCTCGCGTTTGCGAAAACTCCGTTTTTCTCCAAAAATTAAAAGCAAGATTTTTCAGTCGACATGAGAAAAATTTGCTTCCTTCTCGTGATATTTTTGCTCTCTACTGTTTCGGTGGCAGCGGAGACGGTGGATCATGTTGTGATTTCGGAGATTCAGATTGCGGGAGGGAGTGAAAATGATGAGTGGATTGAAATTTATAATCCGACGAATTTGCCGATTAATCTTGCTCCAGAGTTCGAGGGAGACGAGGGTTTTCGTGTCGAGCGGTGGACAGATAGTGGAGGGAAATCAATTCTCGTTCGTTTTGGTAACGAATCAGACGCGACTTTCCCGGGTGGAACTACAATTCCGGCGCACGGTTTTTATTTAATTATGGAGGATGATGCGGACGAAAATTTGCTTTTAATGGCAGATACACTCGTAAAAAGTTTTGAGCTTAAAGATAATTACGCGGTTGCGATCGGAACGGACTCAATGAGCGACGGAGTTGACGACGAAAATGTTGTTGATTTTGTTGGTTTTGACCAAAATACGTTTTTTGAAGGTTTAGCTGCAGCTCTGAATCCCGCCGCTGGCGGTTCAATCGAACGAAAATCAGGCGAGACACACGATGATTCTCGTGGGAATGGTTGGGATACAGATGACAATTTCGCCGACTTTTTCTCACAAAGTTCGCCGAATCCGCAGAATTCGGAGAGCGATGTCGAAGATCCGAATCCGCCGGTTGACGAAAATTCTCCGCCCGAAATTCCGACCGAACTTTCCCCGAATGGTTCCACGAATTCGAAAATTTTT
>JBDRIC010000148.1:0-4901 GCA_043816245.1 Patescibacteria group bacterium | reverse complement strand
AATCTCAAAATCAGGTGAATCATGATTCAGACGATGCGCGAACGAGCGAAAAACTTTTATCGCAAAGATAGACTACGAAGTTTTGAGAACTTTTTTTTAAGCTTTAACTCAAAATCTTCACCAACTTCTCCGCGCTGAAATCCTCGATCGCCAAACTCTTCTCCGCAAACTCCTTCACCTTCCGAGAATAAGCCAGTCCGATTGCCGGCGTGCCCGCGAGTTGCGCGGCGATGAGCGAGTGCAGTCGCATTCCGATGACGAGGTCGAACTTATTCACCGCTCGCACGACTCCTTCCGCACTTTCCGGCAGCTCGAGCGTTTTCCAAAGTTGCGCGTGTTTCGAATGCCGGCAAATTTTCTGCCACACCGCCGCATCGCCTTTCCCAAACTCCGCGAAGGAAATTCGCGCGCGAGTTCTCTCCGAGATCTGATCGAGCGCCCGTCCGAATTCTGCAAAAAATTCTTCCTCGATTTTCGGGAAACTCCTTGCCGAAACCAAAATTTTCAACACACCCCGTTTTTTGATTTCCCGCGTTTTCGGAATCCGATTTACCAGCCAAAAACTCGTGTCTCGTCCGAGTTTCACTTTTTTGGCGGGGATGCCGAGTTTTTTCAGCTCACTCGCCGAAGCGGAATCGCGCACTCCGATCCATTCCGTTTTTCGCAGACAGAAGCGCGTGAAATTTTGTGCGTAAATTCCCGTAATCGGACCAATCGACTGTCCGAGCAAAAAAACCGGTTTCCAAAAATAGCGTGCGACTAAAAGATGAATCCCCCAAATTAAGATTGCATGGAAACTCTCTTCATCAGTAAAAAGACCTCCACCCGGAAAAACTACCGCGTCTGCTTCGCGAATTTTCCGCAGACTTCGCATCCAGCCTTCGCCCCTCCTGGCGGGGCTACGGCAGGCAAGCCAGCCTCGCTTCCAAAAACTCCTCCAGCCGGTGGGGAGGTGGGGGAGCGCATCCACGCCGTGAAATCTTCTCACGAGATGCGGATTTCCCGCGAGTACGCAAACTTTCGCGCGCGGTAGTTCCTTCCCAATTTTTTTCAAAAAGCCCGCGAGAATCAATTCGTCTCCGATATTCCCCGCCCCGAAATTTCCCACGAGGATGAGATTGGGAGCGGCTTTTTTCTCGGAAATTTTTTTGAAAGGCAGATGTGAATTTTAAGTTTTAAATTTAAAATTTTAAAACAAGATCGAATATCTCAATGTTCTAATTTTGAAACATTTAAAATTAATAAATTCAAAATTGTTTTGAAATTTAAAACTTAAAATTAAAAATTTTGTACAAACTCTTCAACGGAAATAGTTTGCTGTTCGTCTCTTCCTCTCTTGCGAACGGTAACTTTTCCCGACTTCGCTTCTTTCTCGCCCACCACGAGAAGGTAGGGGATTTTCATTAATTCTCCATTGCGCACTTTTTTCGAAAGCGAATCGTTAGATTTGTCGATACCGACTCGCACTCCTTTTTCTCGCAGCTCGGCTGTAAATTTTTCACTCGTCTCCAAAAATTCCGCAGCCACCGGAATCACCCGTGCCACTTCCGGTTGCAAAAAATTCGGCAATTCGCCGGCGGTGTGTTCGAGCAGGACTGCGAGAAATCTTTCAAACGATCCGATGATGGCGCGGTGAATCATCACCGGACGATGTTTCTCGCCGTCCTCCGCGATATAATTCAAATCGAATCTTTCGGGCAGATTGAAATCAATCTGGCAGGTGCCGAGTTGCCAATTGCGACCGATGGCATCCTTCACATTGAATTCAATCTTCGGACCGTAAAAAGCGCCCTCGCCTTCTTTCACTCCCCACTCGAGCTTTAATTTCCGCATCGCGTTTTCGAGCGCCGCCGTCGCCTTCTCCCAAACCGCATCGTCTCCGATTGCTTTTTTCTCCGGCTTCGTCGCAATGAAAAGATCGAAATTCTCGAAGCCAAAAGTTTTATAAACATCAGTTGTGTATTCGATGATTTTCACAATCTCATCTTCGAGCTGCTCCGGCGTGCAGTAAATGTGTGCGTCGTCTTGCCGAAATTCCCGCACGCGTAGCAAGCCGTGCAGCACGCCCGAAAGTTCGAGGCGGTGGACGATTCCAAATTCCGCCACTCGCAATGGCAGTTCGCGATAACTTGGAATTCGCTCGGCAAAAAGCTGGCAGCCACCGGGGCAGTTCATCGGTTTCACAGCAAACCCATCCTTCGCTCCTTCGGAGCTACGGAGGGCAGGTTCCCTTTTTCTTTTTTCGGCAGGAATTTCTTGCTCTCCGGAAGTTACGAAGTACATATTTTCTTTAAAATTCTCGTAGTGTCCGGACTGTTTCCACAGCTCGCTTGAAAGAATAATCGGGGTGGAAATTTCGTGATAATCGCGCTTTTCATTTTCCGCTTTCATGAAATTCACAAGCTGGTCATAAATAAATTTTCCGCGCGGGTGCCAAAATGCCGCGCCTGGTGCTTCCGGGTGAAAGGAAAACAAGTCCAATTTTTTCCCCAACTCGCGGTGGTCGCGCCTCGCCGCCTCCTGCATTCGTTCCTCCCATTCCTTTAATTCCTCCGCCGAGGCAAAAGCCACACCATAAATTCGTTGCAGCTGCGGGCGTTCACTGTCGCCCCGCCAATAGCTTCCCGAGATGCGCGTGAGTTTTACCGCTTTGATTTTATTCGTGCTCTCGAGATGCGGACCCTTACATAAATCCACAAAATTTCCTGTTTTATAAAAACTCACCGACTTCTCGCCTTCTTGTTTCAATTCCGCAACTAGTTCAACTTTCAAATCCTGCTTCGTTTTCTGCAAAAATGTTTCCGCTTCTTCAATCGGCTCTTCGTATTTCTCAAATTTCAAATTCTGCTTGATGAGGTGCTTCATCTTTTTTTCAATCAGCAGAAGGTCTTCGGGAATCAAAGTTCGCGGCAGCAGAAAATCATAATAAAACCCTTCCTCAATCGCGGGTCCGATTCCAAGTTTCGCGTCGGGAAACATTTCCAATACCGCGGCAGCGAGGACGTGGCTGGCGGAGTGGCGGAGTGTAGAAGGTTCGAGTGCGGGATTTTCTTTTTTATTCATTGTGATGATTTTAAGCTGGGGCTGGGAAATTGTCATATCGATATTCAATGGACGGTGTACAAGGTTTGACCATTAATTTTACGGTAAAATTCTCACATGGGAAGTGATAAAGCTGAAAAGAAACGTTTAAAGACGCAGATTAAGCTTGCCAAAGCGCAGGCGAAATTAGCCGAGAGCAAACAAGCGGGACCGCAGCCTTCGCCCCGGGTAGAGATTTCGCCAAGAACAGAAATTTCGGAAGAAGACAAAGCCTCCCCGGCGCTGCGATTTGCCGAAGCGGTGCGGGGGATTCTGTATCTAATTGGCTCAGCCTCGCTTATTTTGGCGGTGATGCTTCAAGAAAGGGGAGTGTGGCTTACTTTGGATGAGATTGTGGAGAGCCTGATGGTGATTCGAATCGGACAGTTCGCGCTAATCGTGATTGCGTTGGCGTTGTTTATTTATGGGCTGAAGCATATTCGGCTGGTGAGGTAGGGTTGTGTTGAAAGATGGTGTCACAAAATCGTTGATCAAAATAAAAAGTTGATTGAAATTATGGAGCGGAAAATTAAAGAAAGAGTTAGGAGATTTGGGAGGAGAATGGCTTTGTAAATAATCACAACTAATGATTTGACAGGATTATTTACATTTGATAAAATTCAAGCACAAATTAAGTATTTTAATAATCATGATTGCACTCCTAAAAAAACTCCGTCAAAAACACAATCTTAGCCAAGAATTTTTGGCGAAAAAAATAGGCGTGTCGCGTCCGACTTATGTTCAGATTGAAAATGGTTCACGTAAAATGTTGGTTGAAGAGGCGCAGAATTTGGCGCGGTTTTTCGGCTTGTCACTGGAAGATTTCTTAGCAGGCAGAGAAAATTTAACGCCAAAAGTAGAGCTTGAAAAAAAGGCAAAGCAAACAAAATCAAAAAAGATAAAGCAAGAAATGAGAATTTCTGTCCCACAAGAGAAGGTCGCTAAATTCAAAGAAGTACTTTTATACATTCTGGAACAGATCGGCGCGCGTCCGAATATCGGTGAAGGGGTTGTGTGCAAACTGATGTATTTTATTGATTTTGATTTTTATGAAAAATTTGAGGAACAGTTGATGGGTGCAAAATATATAAAAAATCATTTTGGACCGACGCCGATCGCTTTTCCAGAAATTGTAAAACAAATGGAAAAAGATGGCGATCTCACGCCTGTTATGAAAAAGTATTTTCAGCACGACCAAAAAAAATATCTTCCTCGCAGAAAAGCGGATTTATCAAATTTTTCAGCTCGCGAAAAAGACATTATTGATTGGGAAATTGAGCGGTTTAAAGATTTTAATGCAACTAAAATGAAAGAATACTCTCATAAAGATGTGCCGTGGATTGGTGCTGATGATTTACAGCAGATTGACTATGAGGCGGTTTTTTCTCGAACAGATGAGTTTTCTGTAAGACAGTATGACGATGGACTATGAGGAGACAGGAGAATTCGCGCGCGATTTTAAAAAGCTTTTGAAAAGGTTTCCTTCTCTACGCGATGATTTAGAAATCAACAAAAAGTATCGGATTGGACTATTTCATGTAAAAAATATTGACAGTAGGAGTATTTTTGAGATTCAAGGAGTTGGAAATATTACAGAGCTACAGTTTTTTAAGGTCAAAAAATTTCAGTGCAAGAGCCTAAAGGGTCGTGGAGCAAAAAGTGGTATTCGCGTCATTTATGCTTATTTTTCGATTAAACAAAAAATTGTGTTTCTAGAAATCTATTTCAAAGCAAAGCAAGAAACTGAGAATAGGCAAAGAATAGTGAATTTTATAAACACATAAAAGTATAAAAATCGCTCTCTTGGTGTTGTTTGAACC
>JBDRIC010000147.1:0-3085 GCA_043816245.1 Patescibacteria group bacterium | reverse complement strand
AATTTTGAGCGTGTCCCTTTTTGACAAAATGCCTATATCTAAACTGATTTCTCGTCATCAGACACAAATCTTTAATGATGATACGCAAAAACAGCTTGGATTATGGGATTTTTGACCGGACACTAGTGGGAAAAGAGGGGTTGGGGGAGATTTGAGACTCGAATTTCAGCAGGCGCGTGAAAAAAAGAATCATGGCAATCTTTTAATCAGGAAAATCAAGATTCAAGACAAGAAAACGAGCGAGACTTAAATTTCTACCTCCACTTTCTCTGCCGGAGCGACCTCTGCTAGAATTTCCGGATCAATATTTTCAATCGGTTCTTTTTCAGGCATTTCCGTATTTTCGGGCTTATTTTTTTCTGTTAGTTTGAGGGAAATTTCCGAATATTCTCGGGTCGGTAAATCGACCATTTTCCCTGACAAAAAAGTACCCTTAAACCGCCAGCGGAAAGTCCCAAATTCTCCGCCAATTCAGAGAAAGTCATTTTGTGTTTGTCTACATTTATTGCGTAAATACGCCTTAATTGTAGCATACTTTATTAACCCCCCAGCCGTCTGAGGTTAACAGTTTTTCTGGTGAACCTTCACGCCTTCACTTCTCCTGTCTCCAAATTCACGCCGCTCGCCGCTGCGCGAACTTTTTTGTCCACTGTCTCAAAAAGCTTCGCATCTGTGAGTAACGCCGCGCGCGATTTTTCCATTCCTTGATATTTCTGCCCCTCGATTTCAAAAAATGCCCCCGCCTTCCCAATCACGCCGAGCTTCACGCCGGTAAGAATGAGATCCGAAGCTTTGTCGATGCCCGCGTTGTAGCGAATCTCAAACTCGGCTTGCCGGAACGGCGGCGCGACTTTATTTTTCACGACTTTCACGCGCGTCGAATTTCCGATCGTCTGTTTCGTGTCTCCACTGCCAGTGTCAATTCTGCCGATTCGGCGGATGTCGAGACGGACGGAAGCGTAAAATTTCAGCGCGTTGCCGCCGGTCGTGGTCTCGGGATTGCCGAACATCACCCCAATTTTCATCCGGATTTGATTCAAAAAAATGAGGGTGCAACCTGACTTCGCTGTGACTGCGGTTAATTTTCGGAGAGCTTGCGACATCAATCGAGCTTTCAAGCCGGGCAAACACCCGCCCATCTCGCCTTCGATCTCCGCGCGCGGAGTGAGCGCGGCGACGGAGTCGATCACGATCACATCAACTGCATTCGAGCGAACGAGCGTCTCGACAATTTCGAGAGCCTGCTCGCCGGTGTCCGGCTGGCTAATCAAAAGATTGTCAACATCCACCCCGATTTTTTGCGCGTACTCCGGATCGAGCGCGTGCTCCGCGTCGACGAACGCGGCTTGCCCGCCGCGCTTTTGGAATTCGGAAATAACGTGAAGGGCGAGCGTGGTTTTGCCCGAACTTTCCGGTCCGTAAATTTCGGTTACGCGACCTTTCGGCAGACCGCCGCCGAGCGCGAGATCGAGCGAAATCGAGCCGGTCGGGATGGTGGCGATGTTAATTCTCTTCGCTTCACCGAGCCGCATGATCGCCCCGTCACCAAAGTTTTTCGCAATCTGATCGAGGGCAGCTTCGAGAGCTTTTTGCTTGTTGGCATCCATTTTAGAAAAATTAAGGAGTAGAAGAATTAAGTTAAACGGATTGATTTTATACCGCTTCGCAATCTAAATATTAGTCTGCGCTTTTTGTGAGTTGATTTTACCTCTAAATGTCTAGTCTGTTTAAGCACCAATTCATCCTTCGAAGTAAACCTACGGAGAATGGAAGCTACGCGGCATTAATGGCTTTTTTTTGCTAATTGGCATTAAATAATTCTAAAAGACTAAGAAAGCGAAAGCTCGAGCAGCGCGAAGAAAGTTACTGCAACCGCGAGAATTGTGAGAATCGTTTTTGCGCGATCGAGAGTGAGGAATTCCGCAGGCTTTTGGATTCCGCGAGATTTGAAGCTGAGTTGGGTTTGCATGGGATAAAGGTTAAAAAGTTATTTTTCTTTTCGCACACCTTTAAATTTTCCAACGGAAGTTTTCACATCCATAAATCTTCCGGTTCCAGTGTCTCTTTTGATAAAAAGTTTTCCGCTTGAATGTTTGAGTTGAGAGCGGCTGCGAACAGCTCCTTTTCGAGCGTTGTCGCCAATTGGTGGGTTTTTAGCCATTTTAAATAGATTTAAATTCTTAATTTTTGAGAATGCTCGCGATTTTCCCTACGATCATCCCTTCATCGGAAGAATGTAAATAAATCGGTTTATGCTCGACATTCGAGCTTTCGGGAAAAAGAGAAATCGTTTCGTCGCTTCGTTTGAAACGTTTCACTGTCCCGCAACCACTCACATTTGCGAGTACGAGATCTCCGTCGCGAATCTCCACGGGCTGCGGCTCCACGATTACGAAATCTCCATCCTCAATCCCCGCTTCATTCATCGAATCTCCCGAGCAGCGAAATGCAAAAGCTTTTGCGAGATTCGAAATCAGTTTCTTGCTCACTTCGAGAAAATCGGAAGCCGTGTCAGAAAGAATCGTGGCGGGATATCCGCAAGCGACCCGAGAATCCACGAGTGGAACTTTCACTGTCTCCACTTCACCATTCGACAAAACAATCCCGCGCTTCCTGCTCTCGCAGCGCAGCAAGCCTTTTTCTCCGAGCGCATCGAGATATTGTTTGATGGAATTGAGGCTGCGAATTTCACTCCAGCCGTTTTCCTCCATCCAAACTTTCATCTCCGCGAGAGTGGGAGAATCCCCGTGCAGCTCGATGAAGCTCCGAAGCAGGTCGTAAAAACGTTTTTGACGGGTGGTAAGCATTTGCCCGTATTTTTACAGAAATATGTAAGAAATCAAGAAATTAGGATGGAAAATATGTAAAAAGATGTTTAAAAATATGTAAAAACTAGAAATTGCTATCTTTTGAGAGAAATAATAAAAGAGCAAACAATTTGCTTCGTAACTTTACACACCTCCATTTGCCCCACTTGCATAAATTGGAATTTTTGAACACAATATTTGTGCATGAATGAATTAAACAGAGAAGAAATTTTTCGCAGAATGCAAGAGTGGAGGAATTTAAAAGTTCTTCATAAAAA
>JBDRIC010000146.1:0-3439 GCA_043816245.1 Patescibacteria group bacterium | reverse complement strand
CCAATCATCTTTTATTTTTCACTTTATATTTCGCTATTTCTTCTTTCAAAATTCTTTTCGCCTCTTTCAATGGAATGCCCTTTTCCTTGTTTTTAATTCGCTCATTTAAAGTTGCAATAATTTCGGGAGTCAAAAAAACATTCAATCGTTCTTTTCGAGGCGAGGTAATCATTATATTCATGCCCCAATTTTAACCAAACTTGCATTTCTTTTCAAAGCCAAAGTACTTACGATGTCTTTCTCGTCCATCACAAACGAAATACAGCCGTAAATTCATTCATTAGAAATTTGGAAAAGATTTTTTAGAATGCCAAATATGAAAAATCACAATCCTTTTGCCATC
Organism: Patescibacteria group bacterium; assembly: GCA_043816245.1. Classification (GTDB taxonomy): domain Bacteria; phylum Patescibacteriota; class Gracilibacteria; order JAHISY01; family JAHISY01; genus JAHISY01. Next base: position 3,096 of record JBDRIC010000146.1, on the reverse strand, counting down.
ATATTTGTAGTAAACCACATAATTACCTAAAACTAAACCTCGGAAATCTTGAGATAATAAATCAACATCATCTATCCAAAAACCCATCTCGGGATAAAAACCTAAAATTTCTATTTGACTAATTATTTTTTCTACATATTTTTCCGCAAATTTTTTAGAATGAGTTTCTCTAAAAAGATAAATAAAAATACTTCGAACATCGTCGTATGCGGAAGATTGATAAGCAACTTCGCAAATCATTTATATTTGGCTATTTCTTCTTTAAGCATTAATTTAACTTTTTTTGCAGGAATTTCCTTATCATTTATCCTCGCATTCAAAGTCGCTATCACTTCATCATTCCAAAACTTTTTAGTTTTGGGGCGACAGTCTCGAGCTCGAGAAGAAGCAGCTGTGATATTCATCCCTCCCATTTTAAATCAATTTGCATTCCTTTTCAAAAAAGCTAAAATACGAACGATGTTTTCCATAATCTCTGTCAACGCGATGATGATGCAACTCTCCTGAGAGCTTGCTTCTTCTTTGTGTGGAAATCCAAGCTCTCAAAATCGAGAGCTTTTTTTTATTCTTTTTTTAACTCCCTTCTAAAATGGCTGAACCCATCTCTCGCGAATTCCGCTTGGAATTCCCCAAAAATCTCGTGAAAGAGCCGGTCATCTCGGATGTGATCAAAAAATTCAACCTCACCGCGAATATTCGCCGAGCCGATGTGAATGCCGACGGCGGCTGGCTCATTCTCTCGATCGAAGGCGCGCCAGCAGTCCTCGACGAAGCGGAAAAATACATTTCCGCGCGCGGCGTGAAAATTTCTCCCGCAGAAGCGGATCTGAATTAATTTTTTAATTTTTCTGAAAAAATGGATGCCAAACTCACTACTGCCGAAAAACCGAAGTTCGCGATTGGTCTGCGCTGTTTGAATTGCGGAGAGAAATATTCCTTCAAGCAGTTGAAAGAAGAGCGCGGCACGACCGTCGTGAATCTTTGCTACAACGGCTGCCTCGGTCCGCTCGAGATTGAGTTCGATTACGAAACAATCGCAAAAATTCTCACGCCGCAAGAAGTCGCTGCGAGACCGGAAACTTTTTGGCGGTTGCGGGAACTCCAGCCGGTGAACGAAATTAAAATTATTGATCGACCATACACCCCGCTCGTTCGTTCACGGAAAATAGGAAAAGAACTTGGCATCGAACTTTTTTTCAAACTCGATCTCGCAAAAGCCAATCCGACCCGCAGCTTCAAAGACCGACCGGCAACGCTCGCCTTCAACCGCGCGCTCGAACTCGGTCATTTCGAAAGAGTTTTTGTCGCCTCGACTGGCAATCTTGCGGTCGCGACCGCGTATCTCGCACGAACAAACGACCTGCCGTGTCGTGTTTACATCCCCCGTTCGCTCGGCGAGTGTAAAAAAAATGCCATTCGCGAGCAGCTCGGCGAGGATTCAGAAATCCTTGAACTTGACGCGAATTTCGACGAGTGCCTCGTCCGCTCGGTCAGCGACTGCCAGAAAATCAATGAAACCGCCCGCCTCGCCGGTCAGCCGGAACGCTGTTTCGTGCCAAACAACACAACTCGTACATTCTACAAAGAGGGCTCGAAAACGAGTGGCAGCGAGATTGCGCTGCAGATTGCGAAAGAAATCGAGCCCGACCGCGAGATAAATATTTTTTATCCGATCGGCACGGCAGCATTGCTTTGCGGGGCGAATAAAGGCATCAACGAGTTGAAAAAGTTAAAACTTTTTGAAAACCCGCACCGCATTTTCGGTGTACAACCCGACACCTGCAGCCCGGTCGTCACGGCGTGGGAGGAGGTAAAAAGAGGGAAAAAATTAGAAGAGGTGGAAATCCGACCGCTGAAAAAATTCGAAACAATCGCGAAGTCAATCGCGATCGGCAATCCGGGCAGCGGAAAAGAGGCGCTCGCGGTTTTCGCGGAATGCGGAGGCGGCGCGATCGGCGTGCGAGAGGAGGATATTTTCGATGCCGAATTGGAATTGATTCGCGAAGAAAATCTTTTCCCTCAATTCGTCGGCGGGACGGTACTCGCGGGAATCCAAAAAGCGCTCGCAACAGGCGAGATTGAAAAAGGTGCGGTCGTCGTCGCGAATCTCACCGGTTTCGGCGAGCGGATTCGAGATGATATTTTCGCGGTTGCGGAAAAATACGGGCGGGAAGCAGAAACGAAGAAGCTATTAGGAGGATGAGTTTCTGAACCGTTTAGGAAGTTCTAAAAAATACCAGCTACCAGCTACCAGCTACGAACTAAAAAAGAATTATTCTTCGCCCTCTTCTGCCTTCGCTTCCTCTTCTTCAATGATGTCAATAATTTTGCGGGCAGCGCCGATTTTTTGGAGGAAGGCAATCACCGGCTGCGGCAAATATTTTTGCAGATCCGCTCCGCGCACGATTTCTTCACGAACTTTCGTCGCGGAAATCGCGTATTTTTTCTTTGTCTTGATAATTTTCTTTTTTGCGAATTTACGAAAAAGCCCCTCCACCCGCGAGTTGTCGGTGATCGCCACCGCTTCAAATTCAGGGCAAGTTTTGATGACATACCGCGGCCATTTTTCGTCATCGTCGACATCGGGCAACGGCACGACTTTAAATTTATCCGGCTTCACCCCGAGACTATCGAGCGTCGCCTTCACCATCGCATGACGTTCACCGACCGTGAACGGATTTTCGGGAGTGCGAAATTTGTCGGACGAACCGATCACGACCAAGATTTGATCAAACTTCGGCAGCAAGTCTTCGATCACCGAAAGATGCCCGCGATGAAACGGCTGGAAACGACCGATGAATGCAACGCGTTTTATCTTTTTGGGAGGCATGAAAAACTATCTGACTTTTTTGGAACTTAATTTTAGCAGAATTTTCAAAAAATGAACACATGCTATGCGCCTTTATTTTTTGATCCCGCTTTGGATCTTTGAAACATCAGCGTGTCAGGTAGCCCCGTAACTTTACACACCTCCATTTGCCCCACTTGCATAAATTGGAATTTTTGAACACAATATTTGTGCATGAATGAATTAAACAGAGAAGAAATTTTTCGCAGAATGCAAGAGTGGAGGAATTTAAAAGTTCTTCATAAAAA
>JBDRIC010000145.1:0-2931 GCA_043816245.1 Patescibacteria group bacterium | reverse complement strand
ATTATGATTGCACTGATTGGTTCGTGCCGAAAGATAAAGATGGTGATGATTGGAGTGGGTGCTAATAAATGGCAGGCGGAGAATCATAGTTAATCATTGAATCAGCGTAATCAGTGGTTCAGACAGTTAATGTGAATTGAGAAAGCGGAAATGACATCTCGAATCTCCACGATTTTATTCGTGAATGTTTTCCAACTTCCACTTTCCACCTTCCAATTTCCAGCCACAGCTTGTTTTTTGGGCGGATTTTTGCTAAAATGACGGGAAAATAAAACTAAAATTTGCCTAAAATAAAAAACCAAATCAATCGATTTTTCGAAAAAAACATCCATCATCTTCAAGAAGGTTTATTCGCGTTCGCGATGGTTTTTATTCTCGGAGGCTTTTTGTTTTCGAATTTCGGAGCGGGCGGCGAACAGCTGAAAGCTTTTTTAGGCGGGAATGAACCGCCTGCCGCAGAGCTACTCAAAAGTAGCTCGTCGCTCCAGCTTCTCGAAGATGCCGCGCCGACAGGAGCGGTGAAATTTTCAGAAGAAGACGACATTAAAGCCGAGTGGGGGAGCAACGACGCGCTCATTAAAAATCTTTTTACGGAGAGCTTGATTCATCAAATTATAGAAGTGGCAAAATACATTCTCGGCGGGGTTTTCATGGTTTTTCTCGGAGTGTATGTTTTGAATTTTATTTCGGCGGGAAACAAAGAAGAGGCTTCCACGAAATTCAAAGATCAGATGCTTTGGGCTTTCGTCGGTTTCGTTATTCTCGCACTCGCAAAACCTTTTTCGGAAGCTTTTATGTTGCTCCGCGGAGGCAATGTCGATCTCCTCACAAATCCGGACTCCGTTTTGGCTTCCGCAAAAATCGTCGGATTTACCTACCGCTCTGCTGCTCATCTTCTCCAATATCTTCTCGGCGGAATTGCACTCATCACGATGGGGTTCTCCGCTTTTCGAATGATCCAGGCTGTCGGCGACGAAGAAACCGTAACCAGCGCGCGAAAATCAATTGTTTGGGCGGCGCTTGGTTTGATAATCGCGGGAGGCAGCGCAATTTTCATCGACAAAGTTTTTGCTCCCGATGCCGCGACGGGAATAATTCAGGGAGGTACCGCGGCGGAAACTCAGCTCGCGCAAATTTTGCAATCCGGGCAATCGCAGGCGCGGATTTTGGTTTTGAATTATGTCAAATATTTCCAAACTTTCGTCGGCGCAGGAGCGGTTTTGATGCTTTTTCTCGCCGGATTCAAGATGGTTTCCGCGGCGGGCAACGAAGAAATTGTGACGAAACAGCGAAAAATGATTACGTGGGTTTTTATGGGACTCGCGATTATTTTGATTGCGGAAGGTTTCGTGAATGTTTTTATGCCTGAAGTCGATGGAGAAATTGCTTTTAAAAGCCTCACGGCAATCGAAAGTTTCTCCGCGCAGATGGGCGGCTTCACGAATTTCCTTCTCACTTTTGCGAGCGCGATCGCGGTGCTCGCGCTCATCGTCGGCGCGGTTTATATTTCGACTGCAGTGACGAATCCCGAACAATCTGAAAAAGGCAAAAAAATTATTCTCGCGGCGGCACTCGGATTGATTGTTACGATTTCGGCTTTCGCTCTCGTGAATACTGTCCTCTCGGGAGATGCCAGCGGCGGCGCGAAAGGCAGTTGGCTGGATATTTCCGTACAGAAATAAAAATGAAAGAAACAAATTCCAAATTGCGTTTCAAAATTTTCTCCAAAAAGCTGGTGGAGCGGACGGGATTTGAACTCGCGTCTGCGTGGTTGACGATCCAGCTATTCTACCGATTAAACTACCGCCCCATACTCCGACCAGCTTCGCAAGCATACAAAAATAGCTCGCTAAGTGCAAGCTATTTCTGAGTCAACCACGCATTCCTACGAGCGATAGCTCATCGGAAGCTGGACGACTGCATTCTAGCAAATTTTAAAATCGAAATCAAGCAGGATGAAAGAAACAAATTTCAAACCGATTTTCACCGTTCGCAAAATCGCGAATCGCAATCCGCGCTTTTCGCGGATTTACCGCGACACGCGCCAAAAGTTGTGGCGACTTGCGGTAGTAATTTTTCTGACAATCGTGGGAGTGGCGAGTTTATTTCTTTTTGGCGGAAATTTCGAGAGCGGGAATCTCGATGCTCGAATCGATCCGCAATTTCTCGGAGCGGCGGCGGCTGATTTTCTCGGCACGGGATTTGAGACAACCACTGGTTTCGGTGTAGAAGCGAAAAACGAAACAATTACACAACAAGCAGATAATTTCAAAAAAGATGGGGGCATCGGAATCATCAACTCCGTGTTTTACAATCTTAAAGATTATTTCAAATATGTAGCCGGAAGTATCGCGCTGCTTTATGTCATTATTTCCATCACGCAAATCATCGTCGCGACCGGAGATGAAGGAGTCGAAAAGGGCAAGAAAAATTTGAATTGGAGCATAATCGGACTGATTGCTGTTTTTGCAATTGATGTGATCGTGACGGCTTTTTTCGAAGGGGGAGAACTGGATATTCCAGGGGAAAGTTTATTTTGGGTCGATGCTGAAGGAAAGATAGTTGAATATACGGATCTTTTTGAAGGTATCGCTCAATATTTTCAATACAACGCGCGGATAATTTTTAGTTACATCAAAACTCTCGCGGGAGCTTTCGCGATTATCTTCATTTTCTTCGCAGGAGCCAGCATGATTTCTGCGGGAGGCAATGAGGAGAAAATTGAAAAAGAAAAGAAATATCTCATCCATGCAATCACCGCTTTCGTGACTTTATTGATGCTCGAATCACTGATTTTCGGATTCATTTATCCAGAAAACGCGGAAGAGATTAACGATCCGATTTGCGTGAGTTTCATGAGTTTTGTAAAGGGAGAAATAAAAGGCGAAGAACATTCCATAGATTTATTAAAACAAGATTATGATAAAACAA
>JBDRIC010000144.1:0-10919 GCA_043816245.1 Patescibacteria group bacterium | reverse complement strand
AAAATCTGCGAGTACACCACCCGAAAGTTCAGGAGTGGCTCGTGAAATTCAAGAAAAGTGACATCGCCGAAAATGGAGAAATCGGGAAGCTGCTGTCTGAAAAAGGAAGAACCTCAATCACCTCCGATGAAATCAAAGAGTTTTTGGATGAAGATGACCGACCCGAATCTAAAATTTTGGAAAAAGACGAGGAAGCCAAACTGCTTTACCAATTTTTCAAGACCTGTCAAAACGAAAATATTGATCCCAAAAATCTAGAGAATGCGTAAATTTCACTGCCTTCTCGCAAAAATCTCCCGCTGGCTGCTCCCCGTGCTGCCGGCAATCGGCGCGCTCGCGCTCGTAGCGATATTTGCGGAACCCGCGCTCGCGGCGGAAGTCGGCGATTTCAGCAAATGGACTGGACCGGTCGCGCTGATTCTTTCCGGAGTGATTATGATCATCGTTCTTTTCGCGTTTATTTTCGCGATCTTTTTGGGAGACTTGATGGACAGCACCTACATCCTCGACAGCGGAATGGGCGACACATTGCACCTCATCTGGGAGGTGATGCGCAACTTCGTGAATGTCGGTTTTATTTTAATCCTGCTGATAATCGCGGCAATGGTAATTTTCGGCGGAGGAGGCGAACGAGGACTCGGACTGCTGAAAAAAGTTTTGCCGAAATTCGTGCTCGCGCTCATCCTTGTTAATTTCACTTTTTTCGCCGCGCGCTTCGTCCTCACCACGAATGATGTTCTGGCTACCGCAATTTTTTCGCTGCCGCGCACAATTTCCGGAGAGCAGAAGATTCGGATGCCCTGCAATCCAGATGACTCCGCCAATCGAAGCTGTCTCGACCAAATCAAAGACACGATGAAAACAGCAGCGAAGGGAAACGAGGCTGCCAGCGAAAAGATCGCGGCAATCACAAAAGCAATCACCGCCAAAACGGAAGACGGCAGTCCGCGGTGGTTCCCGCAAACAGTGAAGCAGCTCTCGCTCGGCAAGAAAAATATGAGTCTCGTGCTGCTTTCGAGCATGATTGATCTCGAGCACATCCTCCACACAAAAGGGGTGGCGGGCGACGGCTCGGATCTCGCGATTGCGGCGATCGGCACGTTGATCGTGGCAGGAGCGGTGGGAATTATTTTCTTCATGCTCTTCCTCGCTTTCGTAGTGCGGATGGTGGTGCTCTGGGTCGCGATCGCAATATCGCCACTGGCTGCACTCGGGATTGTTTTGAAAGAATTAATCCCAGGTCTTGACATGGGAAAAGGCGGATTCGATCCGGTGAAAGTTTTCATCAGCCACGCCTTCATGCCGACGATGGTGGCGATTCCGCTGTCAATCGGGATGATTATGATTTTCGCAAATAATGCGGTGGGCTTCGACATGTCCACCGGCTGGATCAAATCTTTTAGCGGCGAGTCGGGAGACATCCACGCGCTGTTATGGTGGATCGCGTCAATTATCGTGATTTGGTTCGGCACGAATAAGATGATCAAAGAAGCCAGTCCCGACTTCGCGGCGAAGCTGACCGACGGCATCCACGGCGGAGTAAATAAGTTTGTGGGCGCGGCAGCGGGGACACTGAAATACGCACCGATGATACCAGCGTGGAGTGCCCCGATGACAGCATTAAACAGAATGCAAACCGCCGGTCAAAACAGACATGCAGCAGCTGGAGAAGATTTATTAAAAGGCAGCGGTATTGATAAAGAGTGGTACACTGCTCCCGCTACCATATCTCAAGTAAAAACCAAAGTGAACGAGGTAGGCAGCTCTGAAAACAAAGATGATGCACTCAAAAAGCTTGAGAAATTATTAAGATATTTATTCGAATCGAGTAATGGGAAAAAAATGCTTAGCCAAGAGGTACAACCAGATCGTGTCCTCGAAATCAAACAAATCCTTGGTGTTCAAGGTGATATTAAGGCCAGGGAACTTGGTGGCATTATCAGCCACATTGCAGATGCAGAGACTGTTGGGCTCGACCCGAAAGAAAAGTATCGTTTGCACACATTAATGCAAATGGTGGAAAGCGGGGAAGACCAAGAGCTTGAGAGTGTTCCAGATCGGCGAAAAGCTGAAGACGGGTTGGTGAAAAACACAACTGGATTAACTTACTTGACTGCTGACCAATTAAAAGACAAAACGATCAACAAAGAGACGGGGTTTGTAAAGAACGGCAAAGAGGTCTTCGAGGTCGAGGTTGAAGGCAAAGGCAAAGTGCTCTTCACGCCGACAGATAAAGACGATCTTTCAAAAGGAGGTGCCGTAGAGGAAAGCCGCAACGATCTTATGGAGCGTCTTCAAACATTAAACACAAGTATTAAAATGAGCGAGGATGGTAAAGAATTCCGCGCGCTTGCCAAAGAAATAGATAACTTGAGAGACGAATACGGTGAGGGAGTATTGAAGGAAATTGGAAAGCTAGAATTTTCAAAGACAGCGGGTATCTCAGGAAAGTTCGCGGACTGGCTAAAAGGTTATAAGATTGAGATTGACGGTTCCAGCTTAATGAAAAATATAGAGAATAAAGGGTAGTGTCACAGAATTTCTTTCCACAAGTTCAAATTCCCAAACTTGAGTCGGAAGTTTGTGGTTTGTCTGAATCTTGATTTTCTTGATTACAAGATTGACTTGATTGCGCAAAAAAAAAGTGTGTGTGAAAATTTCAGCGAGGGAGAAAGAGAAGAATCAAATTGATCCATCAGTCAAACAAACCACCGTCAGGCAAAATTCGCTTTAATCCGCCAACTATTCGCTGTGAGCTGTAAGCTGATATTGAACATTCCTCTCCCTCCCGCTACAATTTAAAAAACAGATTTTCCGCATGCCTTCCAAAAAAGATTTTTACACTGCCACCCGCGAGGAAGCCGCCGAGCTTTTGGGAATCTCGACCCGCACACTCGACCGCTACACGAAGCGCGGGAAGCTGAGGGCGAAGTTGTCTGACGATCGCAAGATTCTCCTCCACGCGAAAGACCTCGAGAAGATTGCCAAACATCCGCTGCCAAAAAAAACATTTGTCAAAAGAGAAACTTCTTCGAGAAGAGAAACCGAGCCGGTCATGGCGGAAGCGGTGGAGGTAGCGACCGAGAATGTGGAGGAAAAGGTTTTCCGCGAACTTTACGAGGAGGCGAATAAAGATTTGAAGCAAAAGCAAGAGAAGCTTGAGGCGGCGAGTTTCCGCGTAGGACAGCTGGAGGCGCAATTAAAAAATTCGGTGCCACTGCTTGAACACAAACAGAAAGAAGAAGTAATCGTCGGTGAAAATTCTCGGCTAAGAGAAAAACTCGTTGCGGCAATTTTGAAAGGATGGGTTTTTTTGGGAATTGCGATCACGGCGACTATCGTAGCGGGCGTGCTGGGATTCATAGCATGGAGCACATAGTATGGAACATAGAGCAATCAACATGGAACATGCCTAAAAAAGCGGGAATGCGTTTTTTCAAACGGACAGAAGTGCAGATTCGGAGCCTCTGCGAGAGCTTCAAACCAACGCTGTAATTAACTACTTTCCACTTTCCACTTTCAACTTTCCATTTACTCCTCCTCTGTTCTTTTGATTACTTCGCGAAAGCGGATGTATTCGGTGATTCGCAAACCGGTGAACTTTCCGAGAATCACATCCGCGAGCAAAAAGAGGAAAATGATTTCGGGATGGGCAAGCATCAAAGTTTGCAGGGAACTCCACTCGCCCACGATGAGATAGCAAGCGAGCGAAACGAGGAGCAACTCGGTAAACATCCGAATCGCAGAGCGCGCACCCTTTTCGGTTTGAATGGAAACAAATTTTTCTGCAAGGGTGCTCATGATCAGCATCGGGAAAATGGAGGCGGCAATAAGATCTGCCATGCGAAAGTATTCGCCGAAAGGCGCAAGATATGTAAGCAAAACAATCGTGCCGAAAATCGCGAACGAAACGAAAGTGAGCACGATCGCCAGCCGCGGAGTGTAGGCCAGCCGGTAGCGAGAGAGGATTTTGCGGATGAGAATCGAGGCAACGACTACTACGAAGAGCACCGCGATACCGAGCTTCAGCCCGATCGCGAGAAAGGACAGCGTCAAAACAGAAGGTGTGTACACTCCGAAAGTAGTAACGCCGACAATTTGTTTGAGGAAGGCCACGAAAGTGGCAATCACCGGCAACATCAAAACGAGAAGTATCACTGAAGACGGGATTCCCTCGGAAACAAGATAATTCACGAGAAAAGAGAGGGGAGCGGTGAAACTGAATTTTTCAAGACCGGAATCAATCACGCGAAAAGGAATCGCCTGTTGTTCGAGTGTGGCGGATAATTCTGCTGGATTTTCCGCAAGCACGGTATCCCGCAGCGCATCCGGTCGAGTGAGGAGAATCTCGCGGGGTCGCAGCGTGGCGAAACTGCCGCGAGCAATCCGCGCGAACGAATCGAGACTGCCGTCGGTGATCACCACCACTTCTTTCGAAGAAAAATCGAGCGGGGGATTTAGTTTTTGCGCGAAGCTCGCAAGACCGGTAAGTCCGTCCCCACCGCGAGTCCAAAGAATTATCAAATCTGTTTCGCGAAGAGTTTCGAATTTTTCTTGCAATGCCGCCGCGATCGCATTCTCCCCCGCGAAGAAGCCGGCTTGATTGCCGACTCCCCACGTGGTGTCTAGAAAAATATTTTGTTCGCGCGCAGTTTCCGCCAACATCGCGATTTTGGATTCGTGAGACGCGCTGTCGGTAAGCAGCAGAATTCTTTTTTCGAAAACGAGGAGCGGAAAGCTTACTTCGTCCAACTCGCTGCCGACCTGCATCGTGAGCTGAACTTCGTAAATTCCAGTATTGCTGAAAACGTGGGCGACCTCTTCGCCCACCGCCATCGAACCATCCCCGAAATTCCAACTAAAAACCTCCGGTCGTTCGGGGAAAGGATTGAACGAGCGGGCAGCCGAGAAACCAATTTCAGCCCCAACCGCCACCGTTTCCTGCGCGGAAATCACCGCCTGCAACTCCCCCGCCGCCGCTGGTCTGCTTTCAGTTTCCTCCACCGCGAAAACGGGGAGACAAAAAACAAACGCGAACATTCCGAGTAGCAATCGAGAAATGATTTTTTGAATCAAGTTTCAAATTTACCGAAAAACATTCTGCCAGCTGCCGACTAAAAACTGCAAACTACTTCGTAGTCGTCAGCCATTTTTTGTATTTCGGAATCTCACCCGCCGTCGCCGCGAGATAAGTTTCGCGGAGTTTTTTCGTGAGCGAACCAATTTTACCGCCGCCGATTTTTTTGGAATCGAGCGAACCGATCGGCTGCACCTCCGCCGCCGTGCCGGTGAAAAAAAGTTCATCCGCAGAATACAAATCTTTCAACCGATAATTTCCCTCGCGCGTGCAGATGCCGAAATCTTTCGCGATTTCGATAATGGAATCACGTGTGATGCCCGCAAGGATTGAGCCGAGTTTCGGGGTGTGGAGCACGCCTTTCTTGAGAAAGAAAATATTTTCCCCCGGTCCCTCCGCCACGAAACCGCGATGGTCGAGGAAAAGCGCCTCATCAAATTTCGCGCGTTTGATTTCGAGAGAGGCGAGAATCGAATTAATGTAATGTCCGCAGACTTTCGCGTCGGCGACGATTGAGTCGGGATGAAGACGAATGAGTTTCGAAGTTTTCACGCGAATTGGTTTCCCGCCGAGGTAGCTGCCCCACGGCCAGCAAGCGATCGCAACAGAAACCGGAGCGCCAATCGGGTTCAGCCCCATTTTGCCGTAATCGAAGAAGGCCAGCGGGCGGATGTAGCCGCTCGGAATTTTGTTCACGCGGACGGTTTTGCAAATAGCTGCGGAAATTTCTGAACGCGAAAACGGGATTTTCATCTCAAGCGATTTCGCAGAATAAAAAAGACGAGCGACATGTTCTTTCAGCCGAAATATTGCGGGACCGTGAGAAGTTTCGTAAAAGCGGATGCCTTCAAAAACACCAGAGCCGTAATGTAGCGCGTGCGAGAGCACGTGAACATTCGCGTGCTGCCAGTCGACCATCCGACCGTTCATCCAGATTTTTTCGGTTGTCTGAAAAGATGCTTTGGGAAGTTTGGGCATGTGGGGATTTTAACAGTTGCAGGGGAAAACTAAACTTTCTCCCAAAAATCCTCTTCTTTAATTTCAGCCAACTCCAACACTCCCTTCAGCGTAAACCTATCAACCTCGCGATGATTTGGAACAATCGTGATAATTTTGCGTGAATCTTGAAATTTCCTCAAAACGATATGGCTGCCGCGCTGCCTCACTTTTTCAAATTCAAAACTGGCAGTCAACACTTTCACGATTTTGCTCCCGGAGAGTGTTTTTCGTTTCATGCAAGAGTTGTTGAGAAAGTTTCGATTTTGGGATTTTGGAGAAAGGCTGGAGTTTCCTCCATTTCTTCGAGGTAAAGCTCAACCGCCTCCTGTAAATTTTTTTTAGCTTCAGATGGAGTTTTGCCTTGACTAATTACCCCCAACTCAACGCAGCGAGCTACCCACAGTTTTTCTCCGCGAAACACAACGGAAGTGAAAAATTTTTTAGTTTTCATGACTTTATTTTAGTCTTGAATAGTTTGTTTTCAAAACCTTTTGTCACTTTTCCCAAATCCCAAATCGTCTGAATCATGATTCACATGATTAAAAGATTTTCATGATTCTTTTTTTCTTGTTCGTGCTAAATTTTTTAGTAGAGACGTTGCGCGCAACGTCTCTACCTGGTCAATGAGAAAATTAACCCCACGATTAAGCGTGGGGTTAATTTCAGACAACCCGCGCATCTCAAAAAAGACCAGCCTAAGTTTGGAGGGATTTTGAGGAAGGGGAATAATTAAGAATTGAGAGTAATGCAATAATTCAATGTTTATTTCCCTCTTTCTTGCCCTCCGTAGCCGAGAGGCGAAGGATGGGTCAAAGAGGGATGGCGAAGCAGGAGTTTTTAAACAGAAAGAGGGGAGCAGAGACGGAGATTTGGGCGCGCATCACAAAAAAGATCAGCCGAACAACTGAAAAGGGGGATTTGGGCATGGGGGAATTTTAGCTTTTTCGTTTTTTAATTTCATAGTCCTTCGGAAACAAATTCGAAGTTGTCAGAAGCCACTTTTAAGCCACTCCTTGCAATATATTCAATTTTTTCTTCTTTGTCGGCATTTCTTAAATGAATTGGCAATCTTGAATTTATATAATTAAAAAGATCAACGCTTTCACATTTTCGCGTTTTTTCATCAACAGGAATAATGCCAAACTTCTCCCACTCTTTTAAGTCAATGTCTCCCCTGAGCTCAAAAATAAAGAACCCATTAAAACTCATGGTTCCAAATTCTTTTTTTCCGTGAATTAATTTAAATTTTTTCATAAGAGTGAAATTAGGCGCTTGAGTCTATCACTCAAAGATAGGAAAAGTAACTTTCGGCGCTTGGCTGAATAATCAATTCTTGGGTTGCTTGGCATTTGTAAAATTATTTTCGCTACGTCAAGATTATCGATTTTTTCAAACTTTTCAATTGACTTCACTAATCTTTTTTTCCAAGCTTTATTTTTCTTTATGTAGCAGTCAATCAGATCAAATATATTTTTCTTCTTCCCTTTGTCGTCCAAAATAAAAGTATAGCTTTTGCCGAACACATAACTTTCTTGAAAAAGGTTTTTGTCGTTCAGGTATTTTTCTACTTCAGTATTGCCCAGCTCAAACAACAAACTGCTTCCGTGATCATATAGCGGAGTAAAATATCTTTTATTTTTCAAAACAATCGGATCAATAACTTCCTGTCCGTTGCGAATATCAAAATGCTCTACTATACCCCAGTTTTCGTGATGTCTGTCCATGTTGCCAATCCATGCATCAAAAATAATCATGTCTGCCAAAGACTGTAACAAGTCTTCCGCATCGTAATATCTTTTCCTGATCTCTGCTCCTATCTCCTCCAGCCTTAACCTTTTATCATTGCTGCCCACAATTTGACTTCCATATCTAATTTCAAACCCTCCCGGAAAAATATTTTTTACCAATGCTCCAATTGGTTCCCAGTCTTTTGGCAGCAAAGGCTCTCCTCCCTTCTTTTTGGCCATAGAGAATTCTTTCCGAAAAACTTCTTCCAGTGGTTTGGGAAATGTTTTGATGTTTACTGTCTGAATTTCTAAACCAGCCAATTTACCAAGCTTGGAGGCTAAAAATTCAGCAAAAATTTCTCTGGGGTTGTGCGCATAACTTTTTAGGAAATGTTTTTGGCTAGAGATGCCTTTTTTCAGCAAAGTAAGCCGCGGACGCGAACCACCGACTACCTCCAGTTTTTCTGGACGATATGATCCAAAATCAAGCTCGTTAATTTCATAATGTTTCATTGAAAAATTTTAACTTTTCTCCCTCTTCCAATAAAGAATATTGTAGCCCTTTTCGAAAGCGGCGATCGAGGCGGTGATGATGTCGGGAGAATTCGCGATGGCGACGACGGAATTTTTTTGAGAATCTTCGAGCTCCATCTTCACTTCGGTCGTGGCATCGACTCCATCCGCATCGACGAAAACTTCGAAATTGACCAAATTCTCGCGGAACGGAGATTTGTTTTTCAGCGCTTTCCGAATCGCCGAAATCACCGCATCCACCGGTCCGACACCGCGTGAATTCGCGCGCAGTTTTTTACCGAGAAACTCGATTTCAACTTCGGCGTACGGTCGCTCCTTTTTCTGAATTTTTAATTTGTAATCGCGAACCCGCATCACCCGCGCTTCGTACGTGAGATCGCTCAAAACTTCTTCAACCAAACTTTGCAGATCAGCTTTCGCCACTACTTTTCCTTTCGCGAGAAAAGTTTCGATGGCAAGCCGTATCTCGGCGAGGTGAGATTCTTTCAAATCCGCAGAGAATTCTTTTTTGATGATGTTTTTTAATTTTGGCAGCGGCGGGGTGGCGCGAAAAAGAATCTTCCGCCGCTCGCTGAATCCTGCCGAACGGATCGCGTAAAGTTTGTATTTGAGAAAGCGATCAATCTCGCTCATCTCCGGCTCGACAGAAGGCGGAGTGGGGTGTGCATCGAGCGCGGATTTTGAATCTTTCAGACCAGTGCCCGTCGCGATGAGAACGACCGTGTCTGTTTTTTTGAAAATCCCCGATCCCTGTCGAGGACAAGCCCTTTTCTTTTGCAATTTTCGCAGCGCGGCGAGCGGTAAGGCAGCGGACGGTTCGACGAAAATAGCTTCTTGCTCACCGAGGTCGAGCTGCGCGCGGACAACTTCCGAATCAGCGACAGAAATTCCGATCCCGCCGGATTTTCGAATCGCCTCAAGCGCTTTCAGGTCATCGAGCGGCCGACCGATTCCGACAGCGGAACAAATTGTTTGCGGGTGCGCGACAAACGGCGCTTTTTTAAATTTTTTCGCGAAGGCTGCAACGACGGTCGAACAGCCCGCGGGCTGCACGCCGATAATTTTGGGTAATTTTTTGATGAAACCGAGCTTTTTAAATTCGAGGAAACCTTTCCAAATCGCGGCGAGATTCGTCCCGCAGCCGACAGGCACGATGACTGCATCGGGAGATTTGAAACCCAACTGCTCGATAATTTCGAATGCGATTGTTTTTTGCCCCTCCGAACGAAAAACATAATCGCCCGCGAGATAAAAATTATATTTTGCCGCCATTTTTTCCGCGAGCTCGCAGCAATCAGCATACGTCCCGCGAATCGAGAGGACGCGCGCACCGTAACTTATCGTTTGCGCGAGCTTGCCGAGCGGCGTGTTTTCGGGAATGAGAACGTAGCACGGCAATCCGGCGAGCGCAGAATACGCGGCGACGGAGGCAGCCATATTCCCTGTGGAAGCGCACACCACCGCTCGCGCTTTTAATTCAACCGCTTTCGAAATCTCGACCAGCGAACCCCGATCTTTGAAAACCCCCGTCGGGTTCATTCCCTCGTTTTTGAGAAAAATTTTCGGCTGTTGCAGTTTTTTTCCAAGCCCCCGATCGTGACCGAGGGCAAGCCCCCGATCGGTGTCGAGGGCAAGCTTTTTGAGTGGAATGAGAGGGGTGCCGCCTTCGTTCAAGCTGATAATTTTGGAGTTTTTGTGGAGCGGAAAAAATGAGAGGTACTTTTTGACAGAGAGGGGGGCAGCCTTTCGGAATTCTTTTTTCACCCGCTTTTTCAGCTTCATGAAATCCCACTCGACATCAAGCGCCTCGCCGCAAAAATTGCAGCGAGAGACGGAATCCGTTTCGGAGACAATTTTTTGGCAACCGACGCAGCGAAGCTGATAGATGTTTGAATTGTTCAAATTGTTGAAAGTGTTTTTTCAATTTTAACAAACGAAGCGATTGGACAACTAGAACATCTTAAACATTTCATCAGATTCCGAAAACATACCGCAACCACTTCTGCGGAGGACTGAGCAGTTCGTAATTTTTTTTGGTTTGAGCTTGACTCGGAAGGAAGTCTGCGAATGTTTGTGTTTCGTCCGTGAGAATAATCACCTCCTCACCGGGCAGTTTCCGACCAAGCAGCTCTTTCGCGATTTTTTCGCGGTAGCGAGGGGATTCCGCGTATGCAAGTTCGGAAGGCTTGGCTGCCAAATCTTCTTTTTGTTCCTCGATAGATGCGACGGAGGCTTCGATGTAACTGCCGACTTGGAATAAATCGCGGTAAGTCGAGCGAGCGAGCGCGAAGAGCATAAAAACAATCACAGCAAACGCGCTCCCGAGTACGATTTTGAAATAAAACGGCTGCGATGAATTATTTGGGTTGTTCAAATTATTAAGATTATTTTAAATACTCTAGTGGATGTAATTTTAAACATAATTCGATACTGCTTCTGCGCGACGATAAAGCATATCGCCACTCAATTCGCTGAATGGCTACTGAACCGGTTTATCGATTTTTAATAGCTTGTCGTGTCGTGGTTCTTCTAACTTACGTCTTTCTTTCCATTTAGCCATTTCTTCTTTTACGATTTTATCC
>JBDRIC010000143.1:0-4389 GCA_043816245.1 Patescibacteria group bacterium | reverse complement strand
CACCGCAAGCGTGCTCGAAGTCAAAAATGAATCGGGCTTTTGGAAAATAAAAATCCAGCTTTCCGACGGACGAGAGGTGGATTCCCTCATGTCGAAAGACGGCAAAATTTTCGTACCGGAAGCACTTTATATTGAAGAAGTCCAAGCTGAGGCAGAGAAAGAAAAATTAGCGGCAGAGGAAGCGCAAACTGAGCTGCTCGCAAGCTTGGAAAAATCGGAGCGACCGGCTGTCGAGCTTTTCGTGATGAGCCACTGTCCGTTTGGCACGCAAGCTGAGAAAGCGATTCTTCCCGCGATCGAGGCACTCGGTGATTCCGTGGATTTTCAACTGAAGTTCGTAAACTACGCGATGCACGGCGAAACTGAAGTTCTCGAGCAGCTGCAGCAATTCGCGATTTCGGAGAAATATCCTGAAAAACTGATTCCTTATCTGAAAAAATTTCTCGAGGCGGGAGATTCCGCTGCAGCGCTCGCTGCTGTCGATTTGGAAATCGAAGATTTGGTAGATACGATTGCGGCGACCGACGCAGAATTCGAAATCACGAAAAATCTTGAAGACGAGGCGAGTTGGGTTTCGGAGAGATTCCCGAAATTTCTCATCCATGAAGCGGAAAACGTAAAATACGATGTCCGCGGTTCGCCGGCACTCGCCGTGAATGGAAAAGTAATCGAAGCGGCGCGCACTCCTGCGGCGATGTTGGAAGCAATCTGCATGGCCTTTGAAAATCCGGCAGAAGCGTGTTCGCTCGAACTTTCCACAGCCATCCCATCTTCCGGTTTTGGTTTTGAAGGTGAGGGGAGCGGTGAAGGCAGCTGCAGCTGAAAAATTCAGAGTAAAATATATTTTTAAGTTAAATTTTTTTCGAAATGCTTTCTAAAACTCGTATCCGCAAACGTAAACGAACGCACGGTTTCCTCGCGCGAATGCGCACGCCCGGCGGGAAAAATGTAATCGCGCGAAGAAGAGCAAAAGGTCGAGCGAAGCTCGCGGTTTAATACCAATTCGCGATAAAAAAGCTATTAATGCTGCGTAGCTTCGGTATTTAAAAAGATTCACGCTCAGTAATAAAATCAATTTACAGAAAACATAGACTGTAATATTTATATTGCGAAGCGGTATGAAATGCTAAAAAAAGAATTTCGTTTGCGGCAGAAAGAAGAGGTGGAAGCAGTTTTCAAACGCGGTAAATTCGTTTCGATTCCCGAGCTGATTTTCCGTTTTCTGCCAAATAATCTTGGATTCACACGAATCACGATTTTGGTTGGGGTGAAATTGAGCAACAAAGCCGTACACCGCAACCGCATTCGGAGAAGATTGCGGGAGTTAGCGAGATTGAATCTCGAAAAGTTTCCAAAAGGTTTTGATTTGCTCATCGTAGCGCGAGATTCTAAACTGCGCGAAATGGAATTCGAAAGATTAACGCAAAAGTTTCTTTCACTCGTTGCAAGGTTGCCGAATTAAAAATAAATTTTTTTAATTCTTCATTTATAATTCATCATTCAAACGTGGACAAGCAGAAGCTCTTAAATTACGCGCTGATCGTGGTTATCACGATTTTATTGCTGCAAACTTTCAATAATAAAAAAGAGCAGCAGCAAATCGCGAGGGATGATTTGCAGATTGTCGCGGAAAATGAAATCACCACCGGCAGCGCGGTTATTTTGAATTTGCAGAATAATACTCCTGAAAAAATTACCCTCGCGAATGACTGTCCGAACGAGCCTTTTTCTGTTTCGAAATATTCGAACGGCGAGTGGCGAGAAATTTTCGCGTCCATAGATTCCGCTCGTTGCGAGAGCGGGATGATTGAACTGCTGCCGAGCGAAAAGATTTCGGTGAATTATCAGCCGTGGCAGCGCGAGCTTTTTTCCGAAGTTGGAAAATATCGCATCGAAATTTTGGTCGAAGATAAAACTTTTCTCCACGAAGTTGAAATCAAGAATACCGGAATTTTCGGCAAAATCTGGCGGACGGTAGTTTATCAGCCGATTTACAACACTCTCATTTTTCTCACGAAAGTCAGCGGAAACTCTTTCGGGTGGGGAATTATTTTGCTCACCGTTTTGCTGCGCGCGATTCTTTTCGTGCCGTTCCAAAAAAGTTTGAAATCACAGCGGAAGCTGCAAAAAATTCAGCCCGAAATCGAGGCGATCAAAAAAAGATTTGCGGGCAATCAGCAAATGATCGCGATGGAAACGATGGCTTTGATGAAAAAAAATAAAGTTTCACCTTTTGGCAGCTGTCTTCCGATTTTGATTCAAATGCCTTTTCTGCTCGCGCTTTTTTGGGCGACACAGGATGGATTGGGAGAGAATAATTTTGTATTTTTGTACAGCTTCCTCCGCGATTTCGATCTCGCGGGAGTGAGCACAAATTTCTTCGGTTTGGAATTGCTCACAAGTGGTGCGCAATTTTTCTTTGTGCTGCCGCTTTTTCTAGCGGCTTCGCAATTCGTGCAGATGAAGCTTGCGATGCATCATTCTGCGAAAAATAAACCCGCACACAAACCGGGCGAGAATCCGATGCAAGATGCGATGCATTCGATGACCAAAATGATGCCGTATTTTTTACCGGTGATGATTGGTTTCTTTTCCGCTTCGCTTCCCGCAGCTGTGGGGATTTATTGGGGGGCATCCACTCTTTTTGGAGTCGGACAACAATTGATCGTGAACCGGCAAGTTAAATAGTTTGCTGAATTTTTTAGAAATTTTAAATTTTAAAACAATTTTTAATTCTCCAATTTCTTAATTCTGAAAAATTTTTAATTTACTTTAAAATTCTAAATTAGATTTTTTTACTTCTTAATTTTTTTAAAATGGAACTCACAATCAAAACCGCTGCCGAAGATTTGCTCGCGGGGCTGCAGCTTGAGGAGGCGAGCGTGCGAGTCGAGCGCAAAACTCAAGAGGATGGCGAGGAACTCGAACATTATCTCGTGGAAATCAAAACCACGGATGCTCCGCTTCTCATCGGCAAGCACGGCGACAACCTCGAGGCTTTTCAACATATTCTCCGTCTCGCCGCGAGCAAAAAAGCGGAAACATTGAACCGCCAAATTACTCTCGTCGTCGATGTGGACGGTTATCGGAAGAGGAAAGAGGAAGACGCGGTCGAACTCGCGAAGCGACGGGCAGAGCAGGTTCGTACGAGCGGAAATTCGGTGAAGCTTCCGCCGATGAGCGGATTCATGCGGAGACTCGTGCATCTCGAGCTCGCGAAACCGGAGTGGGACGATATCCAAACGGAATCGGTTGGAAATTTCGGCTACCGCGCGGTAGTAATCAAAAGCAAATAGAGCAAATGGATTGCCGTTCGAATCGTCCGATTATTCGCTTCACTCGTTTGTTTTGATTGTTTGAATCAAATAACATCTACAGCAACTTACAGCAACTCTAACACTTACAACAATTCGAACATTCATCGCCGGAATCGGTTTTGATACGGTTTCCGAATGTGAGGCAATTTCACAAGTGGAGGATTTTTTTTATGGAAGGATTTCGCAATCTCAAAAACTTCAATCCGCGTGGGGCACCGCCCGCTTGCCAAAGAAATTTTTTCTAACCACTCCAAATCCTGAGATGGTATTGGCTGCACAAAAAAATCCTGTTTTCAAAAAAGTTCTCAACGCTGCCGACTTCGCAGCGGCAGATGGAGTGGGAATTTTGTGGGCGAGCTATTTTTTGAATCTTCGGAAACGAAATTTTCTCACGCTACTTACCTCGCTCGCGGCGATTGTTTTCGCTCCGCAAAAAATTCGAAAAGTGATTCCAGAAAGAATTACCGGTACTGACCTTTTTCCGAAACTTCTTGAATTTGCAGCTGCCCGAAAAAAGAAAGTTTTTCTGCTGGGAGCGAAGGAAGGGATTGCGGAAAAAGTTAAAAAGAGATTTGAGCAGAAGTTTTCCGGTCTCGAAATTTCCGGTGTGTTTTCCGGCTCCCCGAAAATCTCCGAAGAGGAGGGGATTCGCGAGCGAATTGACTCCTCGCAGGCAGAGCTGCTTTTTGTGGCTTTCGGTGCACCAGCTCAAGAAATGTGGATTGCGCGAAATTTGTTGAAATTTAAAACAGTGAAATTCGCGGCTGGAATCGGCGGGGCATTTGATTTTCACGCGGGGGCGATTTCTCGCGCTCCGAAAATTTTTCGTCAGTTCGGACTTGAATGGCTGTGGCGGTTTATTAGCCAGCCGAGCAGATTTCCACGGATTTGGAATGCGACTTTTCGCTTCGTGAAATTGGTATGGCGGGAGGGTAGATTCAAGCATCAAACCGAACGAATTTTGAACTCCACAGCGGGAGTAGAATAGCCAAGTGTTTTACGCGGTCGAGAGTTTAATTTTACTACTACTTCATCCACATAATCCTGAGTGAGAAGTTCAGACGGGATGTTT
>JBDRIC010000142.1:0-2491 GCA_043816245.1 Patescibacteria group bacterium | reverse complement strand
TGCGACAATTTCTCCTAAAAATTTCTCGCTCCTTTTATCGAGCACCTCAAACTCAAAGATGTTTTCTGTATCCCAATTGTCCGGCTGATCCACTACAATCGACAAAATCGCCATTCCGGCTTTGTTTAATTTTTCACGCGCTTCCCCTTCCGATTCGGCTGAAATACTACCCACGAGCTTTTTCTTCACCGAGGTCGAAATGGCGGTGTAATAAAATTTCATTTTTATGTTAGTTTCCAGTTCTTTAAATTATACCACATTAAAGTTTAATTTTCAAGTCTAAAAGCGCTTTTCGAAAACTTTCGAGCGCCGATCGAAATTCGAATTCGGAAAACTGAAAATTAATTTCGTGCGCGACTTTATTCCGCATTTTGTGAGCCACCCACACCCCGTTTTCGTCGGAAAAAAGCTTGCCTGCTTTTTTCAATTTCTCTCCCAAACTGCCAGAATAACCGTATTTTTTAAGCGCAAAATCGAGCAATTTATCCGCCTCGATAATATCGTTTTTGGGATTCTGCCCTTTTCCGATCATCCGCCACTGATTGCGGATGAAAGCCTCCTCGCCGCTCGAAAGTTTTCTTTTTCGACGAGAAATCAAAATCGCGAAAAAAATCGCGGAGACGACGGCAACGAACGCAATCCAAAAAATTGGAGAATTCATTTAAAAAATTTTAAATTTCGAAACAAGGTTGAATGTTTGTTCCGCGTGCGCGAGATTGAAATCCCGAAGGAGTCACTTCGCAGCTTTTCAAAATTAAAGAATTGGAGAATTAAAAATTGTTTTGAAATTTAAAACTTAAAATTAAAAACCCTCTCCCCGCAAATTTTGCAGATGAGTAATTCTTTTTTGAACAAGTGCTGGCGTGCCAATATCCCGCCGATGAAAAAGCCGCCCCTCTGCTTTTTGAATTCCCGCCTCCGCGATTCGCTCCGCCGCTTCGAGAGAATCGGCGATGCCAACGAACGCGAGCGCGCGGGAAGTTCCGGTGAGAATCCGACCGGCGGAATCGACATCAACAGCAGCATAAAAAATCTGGCAGCCGTCCGGCAGTCCGAGAATTTTAATTTCCGCGCCGACAATCGGGTTGCTCGGATACCCTTCGGGAACAGCATACTTCACGACCGTCGCCTTTTTTTCAAATTCGAGCGGCAATGATTCCAGTTTTCCCGCTGCAACTGCGCGACAAACTTCCACAAAATCAGTTTTAAGAATCGGCAAAACATTCATTGCCTCCGGATCGCCAAAACGAGCGTTGTATTCAATCAGCCGAACCCCGTTTTTCGTCGCGATAAAGCCCCCGTACATTACCCCGCGAAACGTCTCGCCGGTCTCAGAATTTAGCGCCACGAGAACTTTTTCGGTAATCGCGCGCGCCTCCGCCAAATCTTCTAGTCGCAAAAATGGAAGCGATCCATTCTCATCGGAATACGAACCCATCCCGCCAGTGTTCGGACCACGATCGTCCTCGAAGGCGCGCTTGTGATCCTGCGCGACCGGCAGTGCGGCGAGAGTTTTGCCGTCGGTGAGAAACATCGCCGAGAATTCTTCGCCAATTAATTTTTCTTCGATGACGACTCGCCCGTCTTCTTCCAAACATTTCAGCGCGAAATGCAGCCCATCCTCGATACCAGCCAAATGGTCGCCGACGACCTTCACTCCTTTCCCGGATTTTAATCCATCGGCTTTCACGACGAACTGCCCGTCGAGCGACTCCATGAAAGTTCGAATCGCTTTCGCGGTCTCTGGATTTTGGACGAAAACCGCAAACTCAGGATTTCCGGGAATGTCGTGTTTTTGCAGCAAGTCGCGCGTAAAGCTTTTCGAAGATTCGAGACGCGCAGAATTTTTGCGCGGAGCAAGACAACCGATGTTTAAACTTTCGAGCAAGTCCGCCGCCCCAGCCGCAATCGGAGTTTCCGGTCCGATGACGGCGAATTCTGGCTTCTCGCGTTCAACTAATTTTTTGAGCGCGTCTAAGTCTGCGAGCGAGTCAACTTTTTCGTACACTGTTGCGAGCTTCTGCAGACCCGGATTGATTTTGTCAGCTAGCACGATGAGCTCAGGCTTTTGCGGCGAGCGGAGAATCGCTTCACCGAGCGCATGCTCGCGCGCACCGTTGCCGACGAGGAGGATTTTCATGATTTGATTTTAATTTAAAAGCGGGAGGATTTTAGCAAAAACCACGAAAAACTGAGAGCCTAAACTAACCCTTGAGCTGACTTCCGTAATTTCAATGGATCAAGAGAAAAACAGTTTGAGAAAATATTTGGAGATTCCTGTCCGCCGCGGCGGATTCCATAATCGTGCTGCTAGAAACTAACCCCCAAATGGAAGGTGGAAAGTGGACATTGGAAAGTGGATGTTGGAAAAACATTCACGAATAAAATCGTGGAGATTCGAGATGTCATTTCCGCTTTCTCAAATCACGCTAACTGTCTGAACCACTGATTACGCTGATTCAATGATTAACTATGATTCTCCGCCTGCCAT
>JBDRIC010000141.1:0-2264 GCA_043816245.1 Patescibacteria group bacterium | reverse complement strand
GGTGAATCATCGCGCCGTTACGGCTCATCACGGCAATAATCTCATCACCTTCTTTGGGAGCACAGCACTTGGCCAGCTTGCTCGCTATTCCGCTCACGCCCTCGATCACCACTTCACCTTTTTTCGGCGGCACCGTCGCTGCAATCGGTTTTTTACTGGTTTTTTCCCCGGCCAATTCATCAAATTCAAATAAATCCCTAATCACAGCCGAAGAGCTCACACTGCCGTTGCCAATCCTTTCGAGTAAAATTTCTCTCTCTTTTTTGGAAAGGTTTTGCTTTTTGTAATCCTTTAACACCGAATAATCGGCATCGAGTTTGGCTTTGCCGAGGCGCGCAAGTTTTTTATTAATCAGTTCCTTGCCAAGAATAAGATTCTCCGATTTACCGAGCGAAGAAAAGTAGGTGCGGATCTTCGCCTTGGCCGAACTGGTTTTGACGAAGCTCAACCAAAAACGATTAGGTTTCGCGTCTTTGCGCGTCAATATCTCCACCACTTGACCATTCCGGAGCTCGGTATCCAATTTCGCGATTTTGCCGTTAATCTTCGCTCCCACACAGCGATTGCCCACATCTGTATGAATAGTGAAGGCAAAATCAACAGGAGTCGCTCCGGCGGGCAAGTCGAAAACATCGCCTTTCGGAGTCAGCACAAAAATTCGATCTTCGAGCACATCGCTCGTGAGACTCACGACAAACTCGGAGTTGTCTTTCATCTGCTCATGTAGCTCGACCAAACCACGAATCCATTTCAATTTATTCTCTTCGGCAATCACGGACTTCTTCTTTTCGGAATAAATAAAATGGGCAGCGGCGCCACGTTCGGCCGCCTCGTGCATTTCGCGAGTGCGAATCTGGATCTCAGTCGGCGAGTCCCGATTGAGCCCAATGATAGTCGTGTGAAGCGACTGGTAGCCGTTGGGTTTGGGCACTGCGATGAAATCCTTGAAACGGCTCGAGAGTGGCGTGTAGCGATTGTGAATCACCCCCAGTGCGGCATAGCAATCCGCCATGTTTTTCACGATCACTCGCAAGGCGAAAAGATCGTAAATTTCCTCGACCGAGGGATAGCTCTTGAGCTTCAGCTTCCGCCAAATCGAATAAAAATGTTTTGTCCGTCCAGTAACCTCAACTTCAATTCCTTCTTTCTGAAGAATTTTCTTTAGAGTTTTTTGGGCGCTCTCGATAAATTCTTTTCTGCCTCCGGATGTCCCAGCCACCGCCTTTTCAACTTTTTTAAATTCGGCCGGTTCGAGCGTGCGAAAAGCTAAATCTTCCAGCTGTGATTTGAATTCATATAAACCAAGCCGGGCCGCGATCGGTGCGTAAACTTCGAGCGTTTCTTTCGCGATGCGCTTTTGCTTATCCGGCCGCACATGCTCGATGGTTTCCATATTATGCAGCCGATCAGCGAGCTTGATGAAAATCACGCGCAAATCCCGCGCCATCGCTACAAACATCTTGCGCAGATTCTCGATTTGCCTTTCTTGGCCGTGATAGCGCACCGTCCCGAGTTTTTCCATGTCGAGACAGAGACCGGCAACTGTAGAACCAAATTTCTGCTCAACCTCCGCCACATCCGCCTCGGTGTCCTCAATCACATCGTGGAGCAGACAAGCAATCAGCGCATCTTCGTCCGGCTTCAAAGTCAGGAGATGCTGCGCGGCAGCAACAGGGTGGACGAAATAGTCCTCTCCGCTAAAGCGTTTCTGTCCGGCATGGGACTTTTTCGCAAATTCATAGGCTGCCGTAATCCGCGCCAAATTCGCCTGCGGCAAGTAGCCCTTCACTGTTTCGAGAATTTTCTTGAGGGGAGTATCCATTCTGAGGCTTCTATTTTAGCGGTTTGCAGGCTAGAAAAGAAGCGGTTAAAATATCCCCTCAATTTTTTAACCTTAATAAAATGAAAAAACAGCCAGGAAAAACCACCTTTCAGGAGATAGCTGACAAATATCCTCTAGGATTTTTTAGCGGCGACTTAAGCCTAAAAGAAAAAGCTGCAGCCAGAAAAGTCGCCAGAAGATCAATAGAAAATGGTGTTCACCCAGATGTCGCTGGAGACTTTGCTTCTTTTGGAGTCGTACTAAAGCCTGTTGACCCTGAAGTAGAACAAAAAAAATGAACTACTCGGGGGCAAGCCCCCGAGTATCTCGTCGAAGCGGTTTTTCCGCCTTCGGCGGAAAGCTAAGCTCATTCCGGCGGCAAGCCGCCGGGTTTTCGCTTTGGCGCCGCTTCGCGGCGCCACCGCTTGCGATAAATGCAGAT
>JBDRIC010000140.1:0-4626 GCA_043816245.1 Patescibacteria group bacterium | reverse complement strand
CCTTTAGATTAGCGGTATAACCTGTGTAAAAATTATTATCGCTGCCAGATTTCAAAATATAAGTATAGTAAATCATAATGCTGGAAGTAAATATCTAACGGGGTAAATATTGTCCCGCAAACCTTCCTTTTTCAGATTTTTGTGTTTTTTGTAATCCTTCACGCTCAACCCGCTCCACGCTTTGGTAATTTCATCTGTCAAAATCGCAAATTCCCTGCCCTCTTTTACATCTCTTTCCCGCCATTCGTCCGTCAATTCTTTGCGAACTTCGATTGACTTCAATCTTTGGTTAATCCACTGCTTCGAGTAGCCCTTTTGTAAATAAGTTTTCATCGCTCGATCAAAAGCCTTTTCCGGATCAGCGGTTTCTTCCAGTCTCTCGTTGCCGACTTTGGCGAGCCAGAGTTTGAACGGCTCGGCTTTTTTGCTTGGGATGGACTGGACGAGACGAAAGATGCTTTCAGTGTTTGCGACATCTGTTTCTCTCATCTTCCCGTCTTGAGCCAACATTTTCAACCGGTTACATTTTGTGACCACTTCGCTTCCTTCATCTTTTAGACGGTTTTTTAATGTTGTCCAGTAGCTTTTGGCTTTTTTGTAATCGTGCTGATCGGTAAGCACGGCGACTACGTCAATGACGGAGAAATACCACTGCTCGCTGTCTCTGTCGAAATGTTTGCGGATTTCTTTGCCGTGAAAAATGGAGAGTTTTTGGGTCATGGTTTTTAAAATCGCTTCAAAAGTTCTTGTCTTAATTAATTTTAGCGTTCAAAACAGGGAATGCGAAAAATCACCCAAACATTTCAGTCTTACCTCTCCACCACTCGCGGTTTTTCTTCGTCGCGTCTTCAACGCTTTTTGCATCCACATCTTTCAGCATCAAAATAGCGAGCGGGTTTTCCCACTCTCGACCCTTCGGAAGCTCTTTGAAATCAAACATCTCCGCGATTTGTTTTCTTTGCGAATTGCTCAATTTGAGGTTTTCGTCTCGGTCCGTTGCTTCACTTTCCGTTCCGATTAAATCATCCACCACTGCCTTGCTTGCTTGCTCGTGAGTTTCCGCATCATCTTCTTTGCCCTCCTCTTCTTGTTTCCTCCCGCCAAATTTAGAAAGCATGCGCTTGAACAAACTAGGCTGCTCTTTACTGCCTCTCACCTCTGCCATTCTGTTTTGGGTATCGCTGGATTTGTCTTTTTTCGCTTCTTTTTTCTTCGCGTCCAGTTCGCGCATCAAATCTTTTCGAACCGAAGAATCTTTAATTTTTCTTGCCAACTCGCCGAATTTGTCACTTTCCGCTTTTTCTTTTTCTTCTCCCGAAGTTTTCATTTCGACCTGAGCCGTTTTGATTTCTGCTCCCTCCGAAACTTTCATTTTATCTATTTGCGCAGCGGCTTCCGTGTCCACTTTTGCGATTTTTTGTTTCAACCCTTCGAAATATTGATTGAACTCGCCTGTCGATTTTTCAAAAATCTCGTTTTTGCTTGGCATTCGTTCGCCGGATTTTGCGAGCAGCGGCTGTTTCGATTCCAAAAAAGCGAAAGCTGTCTCTCGATGCAAAATATTTTTGTCGACTTCGGCAGCTCCTCGAAACCACTCCAAAGCGTGTTTTTTTGTGTCACCGTATTTTTCGGGATTTTTGGCGTAATCGCGTCGGTGTTTCGATAGTCGCGGATCGTTCGCGAATTTCGCAAGCAGCGCGTCGGTGCCGTCGGGAGTCGCGAGCTGCGCTTTTTCCATTTCCGCGAGAAATGTTTTTCCTTTCGGTATCCCCAATTTTTTGAATCCTTCGAGATTCGCAGACAGTCCGCCCTGTTTCCATTCGAAATCTTTTGTCTCACCCTTTGCGAGTATCTGCACATTTGCAAAAATTTTGTCGGCATCGCCGAACGTCGCAAGCCGCTCAAATTTTGAAATTAAAATGGCGCGCTCCTTTATTCGTTCCTCCGCCTTTTTGAGCGCATTTTCAATTTTTCCGTTGGCTGCATCCAGTCGAGCGGTTGTTTGTGGATTGATGTTTTTTTCGCGAACGTCGGCGGCAGCTTTTCGCTCAGTGAGCAGTTGCTCGATGTTCGTTTTTCCAACATTAGGCGTATCAGGATGATCACCTATTTTCTTTAGTCGGTCTGCCACCACAGATCCACCCGGTCGCGCTCGAATATTTCCCATTTCGGAAAGCTGTTTGGCGGCATTTTGCATGTCGACACCGAGATTCTCTAGTTCCGATGATTGCACATGCTCGAGACTTCTTGCCTGTTCAGCAGTTACGAAAATCAATCGATTTTCCATTTCCAAAAGATTAAGTTAGGCGAATTAATTTGTAAACAACGCTGGGAATTTTTACAGCGGAACCATGTCGCGAAAAATCTGCGCCACCGTAAGTTTAAGTTTACGAAATTCGGTGTCGGAAAGTTCGAGTTTGTCGCGAAGCTTGTCCAAAATATCGAGCCCAAAAGTAAGATTATCGGAATTATAATGCTTGCGGTGAAATTCTAAATAATGCGATTTTATCATTTTATAAACCGCGTCGGTATCGACGATTTTGAATTTTTGCAAAACACTTTTGATCCGAAGTTCTCCGAAAATATCCAAAACTCGTAAAATTTCGGGCACCACTTTTTCCGCTAAATTTTGGGGAGCAGTTTCTCGATTATTTTTAATTTCGATTAAATTTCCGTATTTTTCATCGTCGATTTTCTCTTGAATTTTTTGGCGTTTTTTCTCAGTCGAAAGTGCGTGCGAATTTCGTTTTTTGGCTAAATCTCTATCAATTTCATCACGATTGGCGACAGCTGAATTGACCGAATTTTCGTCGGCATCAACCAACAAAATATTTTGATTCGTCAAATGCGTTAAGCCAAATTCCACCAAAAGTGCCGCGTCGAGTATCACGACACCTTTTTTCCCATGAAGATTTCTTTTTAAGTTTAATAAAATCGGATTCCGCATAATTTCATTTAGTCTCACAACTTTTTTCGCATCACCAAAAACAATCTCTCCCAACTTGGAACGATCAATGGAACCGTCTGGATTCGAAATTTCGTTTCCAAAAGTTTCGACCAAAATTTGACGCGTTTTGACAAATTTCGGTGTCGAATCGGTCGACAAAATTTCGTGAGCAAGTTTATCAAAGTTAATGTGATGCGCCGGAATTTCGTTTTTGCAAAAATGGTTTTTGAGCTCAATCGAAATTATCGATTTCCCTGATCCAGAAATTCCCGTCACGCCGAGAAAATAAACGCCACGATTTCGAGCTTGAAGCGCGTGCAAAACTCGCGCCGAAACATATTCGTGAGCAGAAATTCCTCCCAGTTTATCAATTAATTTTGTGGCACTCGAACTGATAAATTCAACTTCGGGATTATTTTGAAAAAAAAGGGTTTCAACTCTCTGATTTTCAACAAGATTATGATTTGCCAATTTTATTTCAGGTTCAAGTTCAAGTTTGTTTCGAATTCCACTTCGAATAACTTTGCTAATTCCTCTTAAATCGAGCTCGTCGACCAAGAATCGACAGGACGGCACTACGATAATTTCGACCTTTTCAGGCGGAATTTTCACGGCACGCATTTCGGCTTCGATAAATTTTTTGCGCTCAAGCGGCGCAAAAACTTCCGGTTTTTTATCTGGATTTGTCGCAATTGCAATCGTTAATTTTCGCGGAGAAAATTTCAAAACTGATAAAAACAAATCTAAATGTCCGCGTGTAATTGGGTCAAAGCTTCCTGAACATGCTACATTTTCGTTTTCAACCGTCGCGGGTTCGACGACACGAAAACCGTTTTCTCGACATTGGTTTTTGAATTTCGCGAATCGTAAAAGCTCGGCGACCGAACTGAATCGCTCAAACTCTTCCAAAAATTCGATATGTTTCGTGGGAAGCCTCATTTTTTTCCATTCGGATTTTGGTTTTAAGGTTGAGAAAAATCTTGCCAATTTTGACCTGAAATAATTTAAGAGACTGTCAGCTGGTAAAACCTCAAACATGTTTAACTCTTTTTCATGACTCAAAAGTGCGTCCGAAATCAAAAACCAATCGCATGAATCATTTTCAACAGAATCGTTCATGTGCGGTGTCAAGTTATTTCCGTCCAAAACAAAAAGATCAATTTCAAACTTTTTGTCATTTTCGTCGAATAAAATTTTTTTGCAAAAAATGGGATCACTGGAGGTCATTTGAATTCCGGCTTCTTCGAGAATTTCGCGTAACACGGTTGCTGACATTGTTTCTTTGGTGTCGTTGTGCCCGCCGGGAGAAACGGCGAACCCCGGATAAAGTCTCATAAAATCAGTGCGTCGCAACAAAAAAGTTTCGATACCATTTTCCCCGTCGCGCAAAATAGCAACGACTGACGCTAAAATTAGTTTTTCCGGCTTAATGAAAAAAATGGGGTCTGAGGATTTTAAGTACTAAGCTAGTGTAAGGCTAATACTTAACTTTTTTTACTATGTTTCAAAAAAATGTTCCAAATGTAGCTCATGGCAGATTAAAAAGGTGGGCAAAAGAAACGGTCGGCAACGTTATCAATGTAAAAAATGCCACAAGAAATTCACCTCTAAAAACCTGAACTGGATTAGATCTGCCTACCTAGATTACACAATCGGAAAGCAATCTCTCAAACAATTGA
>JBDRIC010000139.1:0-2781 GCA_043816245.1 Patescibacteria group bacterium | reverse complement strand
CCGCTGCGAGTCGAGGTGGCTCCCGCCGGCACGACGAGTGAATTGGTTGAGCAGGAAATATTCGTAGTCTCGCAGGAAACTCGACCGCAGTTGCTCGAAAAAATTCTCGGCGAGTACCATGGCACGGTTTTGATCTTTACGCGGACGAAACACGGCGCGCGCAAATTGGCGACAATTATCCGAAACATGGGACACACCGCCGACGAGATTCATTCGAATCGCAGTTTGGGGCAACGGCGAAACGCTTTGGCGGGTTTCAAATCAGGCAAATACCGCATCCTCGTCGCGACCGATATCGCGGCGCGCGGCATCGATGTCATCGGAATCGAACTCGTCGTCAATTATGACTTACCCGAAAATCCCGATGATTACCTCCACCGGATTGGACGCACGGGCCGAGCGAATCATGTCGGTAAAGCGATTTCTCTAGCTACGCCACATCAAGCCAGCAAAATTAATGCCATCGAGCACGCCATCCGCACTCGCTTGCATATCACGAAAACGCCGACTGATTTACCGCCGCGCCGCGCCGCGCCGCCCAGACTACCACCGACCGACAGAGGCAGATCTTCATTCCAAGGCAGATCTCAAAGATTTCGGCGTAGAAATTAAGGAAACTTTAGAAAATGCCAACCTGACCATCAGAAATCTCAGCCTCTACTTTTTTTCTGCAATTTAAAAATCCCTCCTTCGCCATCCCGCCCAAATCTCCGTCTCTGCAAAGTTAACCCCCTAGATATCTAGGGGGTTAACGGTTTCGTGCAAGTGCTTCGCCTTCCCGTCTCAAATCTCCGTCTCTGCCTCCCTCCTTCCATTTAAAAACTCCTGCTTCGCCATCCCTCTTTTTCGAAAGAGGGAAAAGACAGTTGTCTTTTTTTTGTAAAAAATAAATTCTTCTTTTCGAGCGAGCGGACCTGCCTGCCTGCAGGCAGGGCGAGCCGAAAAGAAAGCCCCTCTTTAACAAAAGAGGGGTTTGGGGAGATTTGAGAAAGCAAGCGAAATTAAAAATTGGCTGGCGGCGGTTAGCAAACCTCCAATGTCTAACTCGGTTTGGGGAGACCTGCCTGCCGGCAGGCAGATGCCCGTAGTGCAGGGGAGTTAGGTTTTAGCAAGGAAACTTAATTTAAAAATCATCCAGCATCGCCGCCGTTTCGAATTCCGGCTGGGCAGCGATTTCTTTTGCTTTCTTCTTTTCGATGTCGAAGAAACGCATCTGTTCCTTTTTGAACATCAACTCGACTCGACCAGTCGGACCGTTTCTATTTTTGCGAATGAAAATATCTGTTACCCCCGGACGACTCGAATCTTCCTCGTAATAGTCCTCGCGATACATCATCATTACGATATCCGCGTCTTGCTCGATCGCGCCCGATTCGCGGAGATCCGAGAGCTGCGGAATTTTGCCCGGCCGACTCTCCACTGCGCGAGAAAGCTGTGAAAGCGCCATAATTGGAATGCGTAACTCGCGCGCGAGCGCTTTTAGGCTTCGCGAAATCTCTCCGATTTCTTGCACGCGATTACCTGCCCAGGCGCGCGACTCACAGCTCATCAGCTGCAAGTAATCCACAATCAGCAAATCCAATCCGTGTTCCATCTGCAAACGCCGCGCCTTCGCGCGCACTTCCATCACGCTCGATCCGACCGAATCGTCGATGAAAAAATCCGCCTTCGAAAGCTCATCCATCACCCCGCCAATCCGCGCGAACTCTTCGTCGGTGAGTTTGCCTTTGTGCAGCCGCCACGAATCCACTCCGAGCAAACTTGCGAACATCCGATCGACGAGCTGCTCCTTCGACATTTCGAGGGAGAGGAATCCGACCTTTTTGCCATCTCGCAGCGCGACATTTTGAGAAATATTCAACGCGAGCGCGGTTTTCCCCATTGAGGGGCGAGCCGCGAGGACAATCATATCCGCCGCTTTCATTCCCGACAAGATATGATCGAGCGAACGGAAACCAGTTGCCACGCCGAGAATCGCATCTTTATCTTCAGCGTCGTGGAGTTCCGCGAATTCATCAAATCTCCCCTGCAAAATTTCCCTCACTGAAACAAACTTGTCGCGAATCAAATTTTGCGTGACTTTGAATAAACTTTGCTCTGCTCTTTCGAGAAGGTGATTCGTCTCTCCGCCCTCTTCGAGCGCGAGACCTGAAATTTCCTGCCCGGTCGAAAGCAGTTTGCGGAGAGTCGATTTTTCTTTCACGATTTTCGCGTACTCGAGCACGTGGCTCGAAGTCGGAGTTTCTTCAGTGAGTTCCGCGAGATAACTCCTGCCGCCGATTATTTTTAACGTTTTTTTGTCTTTCAGTTTTTGCGAAAGCGTGAGTAAATCGATAGGCGCGTGTAACGAAAAAAGTTCCACCACAGCTTCGAAAATCTTTTCATGTTTCGGTTCATAAAAATCATTCGCCGCCAACAAATCCGCGATTTTGATAATTGCATCTTTATCGATCAACACGCTCCCGAGGACTCCGCGCTCCGCTTCGATAGAGTGGGGTGCGACTTTCGAGGGTAGAGCTTTTTTGGGTGGCATCAGATTTACATTCTAGCAAATTTACTTTCGAAATTTGAATCAAAAGTTTGTGCAGCAATTTTTGATCTCCAGTGTTGGATCAACGGATTTTTAGTTTGAGAAAATACTTGGAGATTCCTGTCCGCCACGGCGGATTCCATAATCGTGCTGCTAAAAACTGACCTCCGAACGGAAGGTGGCAAGTGGATGTTGGAATTTTGCTTACCAATCCACAGCTAACCTCAAATCTCGCTTGCTACTTCCGCTTC
>JBDRIC010000138.1:0-4832 GCA_043816245.1 Patescibacteria group bacterium | reverse complement strand
CAATCATAATAATCCGATGAATCATAGTTCAAGACAAGTGCTTTGAAATCCGCAACAACATTCTTTTCCCTCTTTAGTAAAAGAGGGAAGGCGAAGCAGGAGTTTGAAAAATTGAAGGAGGGAAATAGAGACGGAGATTTGCAGAGGCGAAGTACTTGCACGAAACCGTTAACCCCCTAGATATCTAGGGGGTTAACTTTGCATTGCAGAGACGGAGATTTGATTGAGGCGAAGCAGGAGTTTGAAAATCGAAGGAGGGAAGCATACCTGCCTGATACTTTCTTTCTGGGGTGGAGAGAATTTGGGGGTAATCAAACTGTTTTTCCGTTGATCCTAAAAAACTAATTTTTCCGCCCGCCTCTCCGCTTGCGCGTAGCTTCATCACCTTTTTTATTCGAAAGATTAATTTTATAAAGCGCTCTTCCTACTCGTTCGAACCACGGCGTTTTTTGCAGATTTAGTGAAATCGTGCCTTTTTTTACCTGCCGTTGTTTCAAAACCCCGCGGATAATCTCTTCTTTCGAGAGCGGAGATTTCTTCGTGAGAAGATCTTCGATGATGTCAGCCACCGTTCCTTCAGAATATCCCCACTCGCGGAGCGCGTACAAACCCCTTCCGATTAAAACAAATTTATTGTCACGAATGAGTTCGTTGTGAACCGCTTGTACAGTCACCACTTTTTTATCGAAACCATGCTCCGCGATTTTATTCGCGATTTCCACGAAGTGAATCGGCTTCTGAATTTCACGCATGATAATGAGAGCTTTATCACGGAGACTGCGCGGATTGATGTGCCTCCAACTCATCAAACCCCAACCCTCTTCCGTTTTTTTCAAACGAGGATCTAGTTCGAAGGTGGCTGCGATTGTTTCTGCCTTGGAATTCTTGCCGCTATTCGCGAGAGCTGCGCGCACCATATTCACCAGCCGCTCCCCGTCTACGATATCTTTTTGTTTACCAAGCACACTCACGGCTTTATCCGCGATGATGTTGACTTCGGCAGTTGAGATTTTTATTGAATGCCAAAAAGGTCTGAGGTTATTCGTACGCTCCTGCTCCACATTTTCATCCACCGCGAGCGAGAGCCGAATAATATTTCCATCTACCTCGCTCACCGAGCGGATGAGATTCAAAACTTCCGAAATTAAATTCTCTTCGAGCTTCACCCCCCCGTTCTTGTCGAGTACCTGCCTCGCCAGCTCGTTGATGTGCTGAAGTTTCGTGTTGGCGATTGTTCGTCTCAATTTTTGAAGCGCAATCGACTCAATTTGGCGAATCCTCTCGCGAGTAACGTCGAAATGCTTTCCAATTTTTTCTAGTGTTTGGCGCGCATCGCCCGTGAGCGCGAATCTTCGCTTCACTACTTCTTTTTCTTTTTCTGAAAGAACCATAAAAAGTTCTTCGAGAATTTGTGTGAGATCCATTGTGGAGATCGGTGTGCTCATTTTTGTGGGAATTAAATTTTAAAACCGGAAAAGATGTTAAAGAGAGTTGCAATTATTGTCAAATCCCTTTTTAAAGATAAGTCCGATTTATTCTCACAAAATAAAGCTATTTTGTCAAATCCTATTTTGCGCCAATTTTTTGTTCAACTCGCGAATTTGTTAAAATTCCGACCGATGCAAAAAGTCAAAAAAGCTGTGATTCCTGTAGCTGGTTTTGGTACTCGCTTTTTACCTATTACGAAAGCGATTCCGAAAGAGTTGCTGCCGATCGTGGACAAACCCGTATTACAATTTCTCGTGGAAGAAGCAGTGGCTGCCGGAATCGAGGAAATTGTTTTTGTGGTGAGCGAAGGCAAGGAAGCTATTCGCAATCACTTTTCTCCTGCCCTTCCGCTCGAAAAAAAATTGGAGGAAAAAGGCGAGGCGAAGTTGCTTGCGGAAATTCGACAAATTTCGAATCTCGCGAAATTCGACTTTGTGAATCAGGAAAAAATGCTCGGCGATGGAAACGCAATTCTCTGCGCGCGGGAAAAAATCGGTAGGGAATCTTTTCTCGTGCTTTTTGGGGACGATTTGATTTTTGGTGAAAAACCGGCTGCGGTTCAGCTACTCGAGATTTTTGAAAAAGAAAATGCGAGCGTGGTCGGCTTGCAAGAAGTCGCGAAAAATGAAGTGCAGAATTATGGAATTGCGGGTTTGCGACTTGCCCTCGACAGTCCCCGCGAAAGTGGGGATCAAGGAAACGATTCATTCGAGATCGAAAAGTTTGTCGAAAAACCACAGCCGAGCGAAGCGCCGAGTAATCTCGCAATCGTGGGAAAGTATGTTTGCACGCCCGCAATTTTTGAGATTCTTGAGCGAAACCCGAACGCTTCGGGCGAGATTCGACTGATTGATGCGCTTTCAATTCTCCTCAAAAAAGAAAAAGTTTTTGGCAAAATTCTAAAAGGAGAACATTTCGATTGTGGCGATAAATTCGGATTGTGGCGGGCGAATTTGGAGTTTGGTCTCCGACATCCGGGAATTTCGGAAAAGGCGGAAAAGTATCTCCGCGAGATTGCCGCGCGCGAGCAAAAGAATTAAAATCCCGCGCGTGAAAGAAAATTTATGCGCACTTCTCGAGCAAGCCGATCAACTGAAATTCGAGGGAAAGTACGAGGAAGCAATTAAAGTTTGCGAGCAAATCATCGCGGAGGATACTTCGTGTGTGGAGGCTTTCGAGGAAATCGGAGATAATTTTATTTCGCTGAATCAACTCGCAAAAGCGGAAAAAGCGCTTCGAAAAGCGGTGGAGTTTGATCCGAAGTCTGCAAATGCGGCTTACCTCCTCGGATTTCTTTTTTCCTGCAAACGCGAATGGGAGAGTTCCATCAGCCTTCTCGAAAAAGCGGACGAACTCAAACCGAACCACCCTGAAATTTTGCGCTGCCTCGGCTGGAGCTACGCGATGAATGGCGAGCGCGGGAAAGGAATAATCCTCCTCGAACGAGCGCACACTCTCGCGTCAGACGATGTTTTCGTGCTCACCGATCTCGGAGTGTGTTATTTAAATGAAAAAAATATCGAAAAAGCTCTCCCTATTTTCCGTCGAGTTTTGGAAATCGATCCCGACAACGAAAAAGCGCGCGAATGTTTGATTATCGTAGAGGAGTACGCGGAAAGCGCGAGAAAAATGAGGATAAGATAAATAATTTTTAAATTTTATAATTTTGTAATTTTTGAAATAAATCCAAAATCTAAATTTTAAAAAATTAAAAATTGAGTTTTATTTAAAAATTGTAAAAATTAAAAATTTAAAAATTATCAAACTCGATTCTCACAACTTCTGTGAAGCAACAAGCGAGGCTGTAAAAATCCTCAAAAGTGGCGGCATCGTCGCCCACCCTACCGACACGGTTTGGGGACTGGCTTGCGATGCGGCGAATCCGAAAGCAATCCGAAAAATCCACGCACTCAAAAATTCCGATCCTGCGAAACCGCTGCTGCTGAATCTCCCCTCAAAAAATTATCTCGGCAAGATCGGCCGAAAACTTTGCCGCGCAAAAATTTTGGCGAGAGAATTTTGGCCGGGAAGTTTGAGCTTGCTCGTCGCGGCGAAGTTAACCCCCGAGATTTCTCGGAAGTTAACCCCCGAGATTTCTCGGGGGAAATCAAAAATCGGGGTGCGATTCCCCGATCACCGGCTTTCGAATGCTCTCGCGAAAAAATTCGGCGCACCACTCATCACGACTTCTGCGAATTTGAGCGAAAGAAAAGTTGCGAAAAATGCGAGCGATGTCGCGAAGATTTTTGGAAATAAAATCGATCTCATTCTCGACGATGGCAGCGAATCAAAAAACCTCCCTTCGACTCTCGTCGATGTTTCGGGCAGCGAAGTGAAATTAATTCGCGAGGGAGCGATTCCGTTCAAAAAGATTTTGCGAACGCTATCATCCCATTTGTGAGACCGAGAACGATGATTCCCGCGAAGAAAATTCCGAGCGAGATGAGTGCGATTGCGATTTTCGGTTTCACGCCAAAAAGCCACGCCACGAGCGCACCTGTGTAGCATCCACTGCCGGGCAGTGGGATTGCGACTAGAATTATCAAAGAAAGTTCAGCGAAACGGAGAAATTTTTTGGAATGTTCTTTGTGAGTCTTGGCAAAAATTTTTTGGAGAATGCGGTCGAGCAGGTGAAAATGCTGGCGAGCGAATTCAGCGACTTTCGGTAAAAATAAAACGACTAACACCGTCGCCAAAACATTGCCCCAAAAGCCGTAAAAAAGCGCCTCCGCCGAGCTCAAATTGCCAAAAGTCATCCCCCACAAAATCGCTGCGCGGATTTCGCCGACAGGAGTCGTACCCAGGAGGAAGGTGGTGAGTTCGGGAAGCATGCGCGGGATTTTAGCAGAAAAAATTAGGAGAACTCGATTTGAC
This sequence comes from Patescibacteria group bacterium, assembly GCA_043816245.1. GTDB lineage: Bacteria > Patescibacteriota > Gracilibacteria > JAHISY01 > JAHISY01 > JAHISY01. The sequence continues at coordinate 470 of JBDRIC010000138.1, read as the reverse complement.
AAATTGATTTTTATAGATAAAATGCAACTTTGTTTTTTAATTTAACCAAATTCTCAAATGGATGAAAATCTGCCAACCAAAAACGAGAAAAAAATACTCGTCGTGGATGACGAAAAAATGGTTCTTGATGTGTTGAAAAACATACTGGAAAAGTGGGAATATGAAGTCGAAACTTCTCTAGGCGCGACCGCCGCTCTCGAAATTTTTAAAGAGAGTCCGCATAATTTCGGTCTCGTAATCACGGATTGGGTGATGCCATGCATGAATGGAGGAGAGTTGATTCAAAAAATTCGAGAAATTCAAGATGGGACGAGATTAAAAATAATCGTCATGAGCGGATATCCTAAAAACGAAAAAGAGTTTGCCGAAACAAAGATTGATGGATTTTTAATGAAACCTTTTAATTTTGAAAAATTGAAAAATACAGTTCGCGAAGTTTTGGATGCAGCGGTGGCAGCCAAAGAAGAAGT
>JBDRIC010000137.1:0-3368 GCA_043816245.1 Patescibacteria group bacterium | reverse complement strand
TGGGGGAGATTTGAGGCTTGAATTTCAGCAGACGGATGATTAGCGAGTCTCCCTCCACTTTCCACTTCACGTGTAATTCAACCCCTCGGGTTGAAATTCAAATCTCCGTCTCTATTATCCACATCCAATTTTAAAAACTCCTGCTTCGCCTTCCCTCTTTAAAAAGAGGGAAAAGATAGTTGTCGCGAATTTTGGAAAACAAGTTAAAATTCCACCCTCCACCCTCCAATCCACCCTCCAATATCCAAAGTCCAATATCCAATCGGGTTTGGGGGAGATTTGAGGCTTGAATTTCAGCAGACGGATGATTAGCGAGTCTCCCTCCACTTTCCACTTCCCGTGTAATTCAACCCCTCGGGTTGAAATCACCGCGCGACATTTCAAAATTCTGTCTACCTGCCTGCCGCAGGCACGGTCGACCCCTGGGGTTGATTTTGCGGGAAATACCCTTTTTATTCTTGTTAAAAAATATTCATGCAGTTCGGTTCTTTGCTCTCAAATCTCTGTCTCCACTTTCCAGCCTCCAATTTCCACTCCCTAGGTTGTAATTTGCATAGTTTTATGGTAAAATCCCACGAAACAAAGATGCAAAAACTGAATCTGAAAAAGCGATTCGCCAAAACTCTGCTCGCGGTAATACTGCCTGTGCTGCTCACGGGAACATTTTTCGTGATGGCAGGGGAGGTGAGAGCGGGAACAGGAACAGTGGTAGACGGGGCTATTTGCAGCGTTGATAGCGATTGTAAAAGTAATTACTGTCTCGAAGAAAACGGAAAAAAAGTGTGTACCATGGCGTTTGAAGTCAGCTTACAGACGCCGTTCGCGGAGCCGCCGAACAAATGGGATCCCTCGGTTCCTTGCACGGTGACGGAAGATGCAGATGTTTACAAAACGAAAGATGACTATCTTTGGGTTTGCCGGATGGAATCGAAAGAATGGATACAGATTGTTCGCGGGGAGGATGGTGGCGTGATTCTTGAAAATTACGCGAAACTGCTTTACAAGTGGCTCGCGGGATTCATCGGAATCGTGGCGGTTTTGATATTGATTGTCGGCGGGATTCAGATCTCCACCGCTGGCGCGAATCAAGAGGGATTGCAGAGCGGCAAAGATCGGATCATCGCCGCGCTCGTGGGGCTCACGCTGCTTTTTCTTTCGAGCTTGATTCTCTACACGATCAACCCGACTTTTTTCGTTTAAAAATTAAAATGTTTCGCAAAATTTTCATCACGCTTGCAATCGGCTTCTTTACTTTTGCGTCGGCTCTCGTTGCCGTCGCCGATGACGCTTCGAATACTTCGGATTCTACGCCGCCCGATTTGATCGGTGGCTCGCTGTTGCCGGGCACTTCGATAGAAGTTAAAACAGCGGTAGGAAAAGAAACAGAAAAAGACGGAAACACATTAATCGCGGCTGAGAAGCAGTTGCAATGGCTGCAAACTACTTTTCTCAAAAATGTAATTAACCAACTCATCGGCTGGACTGCCGCGCTCGCGGTTGTTTTTCTCGTGATTGGCGGGTATCAGTATCTCACCGCGGTGGGCAACGACGAGCAAATTAAATCGGCGCACAAAACGATTACGTGGAGCCTCGCAGGGCTGCTGCTCGCGATGCTCGCGTTTGCGATTGTACAGATTTTGGTGAATATTGATTTCAATGCCCCTGCCCCTGCCGCGAATCTTCTCGTGGCGGATGTTGCAGAAGATGTGAAGAAAATCCTGCCGTTCGCGGAGGATGATTGGGGAGGGGATGCCGCGATTAAAAATCTGCCGCGGGGCGATTTCAAAACAGAGTTTCTACCGGTAGTTGTCCGCTTTCTGATTTACGGAATGGCTTTTGTGGCATTCCTCGTTTTCTTCGTCGCGGGCGTGTGGCTGGTGGTCGGCTGGGGCGACGAAGAGTCTGTCAAAAAAGCCAAAAACGCGATTGTCTGGGGAGTGGTCGGTTTGGCTTTCGCAGCGGCGAGTTATGCGCTGGTGAAAGGTTTGCTTGATGTGAATTTAGAATGGTGAGTTGATTGGATGAGTGGCTTTGATTGAGTTCTACTGAACCTTCTGCCAACTGCTCAATCCGCAAACACCAAAACTTCGCTCAGGTTTTCGATCTGCTCATCGCCCAACTTTTTCGTCCGGTAGCCGAGACTCAATCCGCTGGCTTCGAAAAGGCAACGGTCAGATTTACCGTCACCGACAGCCACAGTCTCATCTTTTTTCACTCCCAATTTTCGTAACAGTCGCTGCACCGCTTTTTTCTTGCAAACCCACATTCCGCAGCACTTCCCATCCGAATCGTCGTATGACGAAACTTTCAACTTGCCGGTGAACCGTTTGGATTTGTCGCGCGCGAGAACGGGGCAGATGAAATCGTGAATTTTCAGCTTCCCTGCGAAATATTTGACAACCGGAGAGAACGCCGCCGAAATAATCCGAACTTTGTAACGCTGCTGCCTCAATACTTCAATCACGCGGGCGGCGTGCGGACAGATTGGGATTTTCTCGCAAATGATCGATACCTCTCGCTGCGTTCGTCCGCGAAAGTGGCAGGCAAGTTTCCGCGTAATCTCACGATCAAGCATTTCTCCTCGCTTCACTTTTCGGCGGAGAGTGGCAAGTTCGCGGGTGAACTTCCACTCCTTTGCAAAAAATTCGATGCTGCTGCCGGCGATCAATGTTTTATCGAGATCGAAGACAATGAGTTTGTGGCGGTGAGAAATCAGCTTCGTTTCAGACAGGATTGTGCGAATCACTTCTTTCGACATTTTCGCGAGATTCTCAATGTTTTGATGTTTGTGCTCCTTCTTGCCGAGCGAGACTTCTTTGATTACTAATTTTTTTCGAGCCGCTTGCAAGACGAGCTGAATATCCACTCCCCAGCCCTCCTCGATTTTGCCGAATCGAAATTTCCGGCGATGCAGCGCGAATTCGCCAGAAAGAGGATAATTAAGTTTGATGTTTGGATAAACGATTTTCAGCAGTGGTCGTACGACGAGCTGCGTGACCCGTCCCGACGAGATGTCGTACGCAGCTTTCACGAAATCAGCCTCGCCCGCGATTAGCGGCGCGATCAACTTTTTAATTTTCGTCGGGGTGATGTTGCCGAGATCGGCATCGAGAAAAACTAGGTGGTCATGTTTCGCGTGCCGCGCGCCAGTCCGCAGCGCCGCTCCCTTTCCGATATTAATTTCATGCCGAATGACTCGCGCGCCGTGTTTTCGCGCTGCCGCGACTGTTTCATCCGAACTGCCGTCATCTATGACGAGGATTTCACTAATTTCACAAACGCGCCGCGCGACTGCGATCACTCGACCAACTCGCTTTTCTTCGTTGAACGCTGGGATGATACACGAAACGCCCATTGTTGTTTTTCTA
>JBDRIC010000136.1:0-3405 GCA_043816245.1 Patescibacteria group bacterium | reverse complement strand
TTTTTTAATTTTTTGAGGATAGTCGTGTGAAAAATTCTAAAAAACAGCAGGCAAGCGAGCAACACCGCGAAAGCAATTCCCACATTCTTCATTTCTACTCCCCCAAATTCGAAAGTGGAAATTTCTTCGAGGAACGGGATGAGATTAAGCGTTTCCATTTTGATTTTTTTAAACACGAGAATTTTAGCAGGTTAGTAAAAATCAAATTGAAATAAGCTTGTAAAAACAGCAAATTCTTGCTAAAATGACGGGAAATATGGAAACACAAACTATAGATTTTCCTGAATTAAATTCTTATGCGAGAGTGCGAAGGGTGCGCAGAATCGCAGGTTTCGCGCTGTTTTTTTGCGTATTAGCAATGAGTTTGAGTAGCGGCAATCTTTTTCTCGAATACACTCAAGCACTCCAAAACGAAAGTGAAATCGTACTGGAAAATTCTCCCGCACGGGAAATTTATAAACCGCTTTTCGCTTCGTTTCAAAATGAATATGAGAGAGCGATTGAAAAAATGGTGGTGGACAGCATTCCGGAGATTGAAATTTCTCACCCCGCCCCTCCTCCCGAACCTCTCGCGGAGCAGAAAATCGGAGTCTATCTTCACATGAATAACACCTCGAATCCGAAAGTTTTTCGCGCGGAGATTGAGCAATTGAAGAAGTTTGAAAATGCCGCACTCGTCTTTGATGTGAAAGGAAGCTATGTTTATTTCGATTCGAATTCTGCGACCGCTAAAAAATACGGTTTGGTCAAGCCACTTTACGATCTTCCGGAAATTATTGAGGAACTGAAAACGGAGGATATTTACACAATCGCGCGCGTGATCACGGTGAAAGATTCGGAGTTTTCATGGAAGAACCAGAACGTGAAGCTCTGGAATCCAAAAACAGGAGGGGTGGCAATCGAGTGGGTGGACCCCGCGAATCCAGAAGTACTCGAGTATAATCGCGAAATAATTTCCGAAATTCTCGCGGCGGGAATTGACGAAATTAATCTCGACTTCATTCGCTATCCCGATAAATTCACCAGCAACTTCCTCGGAATCACGGGTGCGGAAAAAATTGAGAACATCACGAATTTTGTAAAAATGGCGAGAGAAACGATTGATGCTGAAAAACCCGAAACAATTTTGAGCGTGAACACTTTCGCGATTCTCGCGTGGGACGGTGACGCGAGCGAGCAGTCGATTGGACAGGATGTCGTCGCGCTCGCTGAATTCGCCGACATCATCGCGCCGATGCTTTATCCAAATACTTTTTCGAGAGACAATCCGAATTACTCGCTCGCCGGAAAAAGCTTCGAGTATTCGACTGTTTTTCTCACTCTCAAAAAATACCGCGAGCTACTCGGCGAGGAGGATGCGGGGAAATTACGACCGTGGATTCAAGGCTACTACACGACGAAGAAAAATATGGCGGATCAAATCAAAGCGGTTTACGACGCGGGGGTGTGCGGGTTCACGGTTTGGGACATCAAGAATGATTACTCGGCTACTTACTGGGCACTTGAAGAGGTGGGGATTCCAGAAGGGTGTGAGGTTTAAATAACTCAGGGGACACGAAGTATTTAGTGGAGATAGCTATGGAATAATTACAAATTAAAAAGCTCAAATACCAAATCAAATCCAAATATCAAATTACTTTTTAGATTTTTTGCTGGATAAAATAATCGAAGAAAAAATTAAGGTTAATTCGTGAGCTTCTCGCCAAAGCTCTCGACAACGTGAGGCTTGCTGCGGATTTGCTTTCGCTATCATCCTCAACCAGTGCATGCTTTCTTTCGATTCTTTCTTGCAAAGAGCGATTTTATGTTGGAAATCTTTTTTTGATTCGGCTGCATCTGCTTCCATGTAATTTGCGCCAACACTCGTGGCTGAACGAATCAATTGATTTCCTAAAATTTTATTAACCGAATCACTCGGCAAGCTTCGCACAAACTCAATCATATCTTCTCCAAACTTTGCACTTCTTTCCTCTAAATCGTATTTCGAAGCATTTGAAATTTGATCTTGAATTGGCATTTGGATTTTATAATTTGAAATTTGCGATTCTATATTTTGTTTCCGCAGCCGAGAATATCAATCTTGTGCTCCACCATTTTTTTCACCGCATCGCGCGCGGCTCCGAGCGGTTTGCGAACGTCGAAGTTTTCCGGTTGCTCCTTGAAGTTTTTTCGCATTGAGGCGGTCATCGCCAGCCGAATGTCTGTGTCGATATTGACTTTCGCGACGCCGTATTTACTCGCCTCGGTAATCATCTCCTCCGGCACGCCTTGCGAACCTTTCACCTCCCCACCGTATGAATTGATCTCCGCGACAAAATCCTGCAAAACCGAACTCGCGCCATGCAGGACGAGCGGGATTTTCACTTTTGCAGAAATTTGAGCGCACCGCTCGAAATCCAATTTCGGCTCGGCTTCCGGCGGAAATTTGTACGCGCCGTGCGAAGTACCAATCGCCACCGCGAGCGAATCCACCCCTGTTTTCGCGACGAATTCCGCCGCCTGCTCGGGATCGGTGTAGCTCCCCGCCCCCGCCGCAACATTCACATCATCCTCCATTCCTTCTAATTTTCCGAGTTCGCCCTCGACGACCACGCCTTGCGAATGCGCGTACTCGACGACCTTTTTAGTGAGGGCAATATTTTCCGCGAACGGATGTTTGCTGCCATCGATCATTACCGAAGTGAAACCATTGTCGATGCAATCGCGGCAAATTTCGAAATCCTCGCCGTGATCGAGATGAAACACAATCGGGATTTCGGGATAAATTTCCGCTGCGGCTTCAATCAGTTTCCGCAAAAAAATCGAACCGGCATACTGCCGCGCACCCGCTGAAACTTGGAGAATTACTGGAGCCTGCTTCGCTTTCACCCCCTCCATGATGCCTTGAATAATTTCGAGATTGTTCACATTGAAAGCGCCGATGGCATACTTGCCCGCGAGTGCTTTTGCGAAAAGTTCGGTGGAAGTGGTGAGCATGATTTAGGGGTTAAAAAAATTTAGAATTAAGAACATTTTTTGGCAGGCCCAGAAGGATTTGAACCCTCACTTACGGTTTTGGAAACCGGCGTGCTAACCATTGACACTATGGGCCTAAATGGAACGCATGTTATTTTAGCAAAATCTGCCGTGGCTTGATTTCTCGTAGCAAGGGGTTGGTGGATCAGGAGAAAAACAGTTTGAGAAAATACTTGGAGATTCCTGTCCGTCACGGCGGATTCCATAATCGTGCTGCCAAAAACTAACCCCCGAGCGGAAGGTGGAAAGTGGATGTTGGAAAAACATTCATGAATAAAATCGTGGAGATTCGAGATGTCATTTCCGCTTTCTCAAATCACGCTAACTGTCTGAACCACTGATTACGCTGATTTAATGATTAACTATGATTCTCCGCCTGCCATTTATTAG
>JBDRIC010000135.1:0-2271 GCA_043816245.1 Patescibacteria group bacterium | reverse complement strand
CCGCCACAAAAAAAGATTGCCTGTCCGCGGGCAGCGCACGAAAAACAACTCGCGCACGAAACGCGGCAGAAAGATGTCAATCGGCTCCGGTCGCAAAAAAGTAGAAAAGAAGTAAAAACTTTCAGGCTTAATTTTTAATTTTTGTTTCTAAAAGTGACCGAAGAAAAGAAAAATCCCGAAGAAAAGGCTGCTCGTTCGACAAACTCAGGGCAAGCAGGACAGATGAAACCTGCCACCAAATCCGCTAAAAAAGTGAAAGGTAAAAAAAGAAAAATTCGCCGAATAATACCGCGCGGATTCGCTCACATCAAGGCCGGCTTCAACAACACGATTGTGACAATCACCGACGAAAATCATGCTACCCTCTGCTGGGCGACGAGCGGCGCGAGCGGATTCAAAGGAACTCGGAAATCGACTCCATATGCGGCTCAAGTCGCAGCGAAAAATGCAGCGGAAAAAGCGAAAGAATTTGGAATGGAAATGGTAGATGTCTTTGTGAAAGGAATCGGACCAGGTCGCGAGCAAGCGGTGCGCGGACTCTCCGCGTCAGGGATTGACGTGGACTCCATTACCGATCGCACTCCCTCCGCCCACGGCGGCTGTCGGAAACGGAAACCGAGAAGAGTTTAATTTTTTATTTTGGAATTAACTGAAAAAAAATTGCGAAATTTCTTTCTCGAGGCGTTCGACCAAACCGTAATGCCTAGGCTCGATTCAATCGATACCGAGTTGGCGGGATTACGAGATGATGTCGGTTCTCTCAAGAGTGATGTCGGTTCACTCGAAAGTGAAGTGAAGAAAATTAATGTGAGATTAGCTCGAGTGGAAAAAGAATTGTTAGATTTGAGAGAGGAAGTGCTTCCTGAATTCGCGGAAATTCAAGAGCAATTTAAGATCGTGGTGAAAGAATTAGAGTTTTTGAAAAAAAGCGGAGGAAATAAAGAAGTATTCAAAAGAATTGATTGGCTGGAGAGACTGATCGCAAAAACAACGCGAGATTTACTGCGCTTTTCGGAGCAGCTGGAAAAATTCAAGCAAGATTTGAAACAACTGAAACAATCCCAAAAACGCAAAGCAGCGAAATAATTTTATCCAAACCTTAAACTCTAAATTGCTTTACAACGGACCCAAATGTCGACTCTGCCGCCGCGAGGGAAAAAAATTGTTTTTGAAAGGCGAGCGCTGCAACACCCAAAAATGCGCATTTCTGCGAAAGCCGGATGTGCCCGGAAAATACGGTAAAAATGCTTTCGGTAAAAAAACGGAGTACCACACGCAACTTCGCGCGAAGCAAGCCGGCAAACGCACCTTCAATCTCACAGAAAAACAATTTAAAAAATACTACGAAGAAGCAAACCGCCTGACTGGCAACACCGGCGAGAATTTCATCCGACTGCTCGAAACCCGCCTCGACAACGCAGTTTACCGCGCAGGATTTGCGAAATCGCGGAATCAGGCGCGGCAGCTCGTAAACCACGGATTTTTCCGCATAAAAGGGAAGCGCGCGAGTACCGCAAGCATTCAAGTGAAAACGGGTGACAAAATCGAAGTGAAAAAAATGGATTCTCCGATTTTTGCTGGAATCGTGAAGCAAAAAGACGCCTCTCCAAAATGGCTGAAAGTCGATCTCGCGAAATTGACAGCGGAAATTGTCGGGATTCCGGAATTTACAGAATGTGAGCAAATCGACACGCAAACCATCGTGGAATTTTATTCGAGATAAAAACAAACTTTTTACTTTCGACTTTTTACTTCTAACTTTCCCACTATGCATATCATCCAAAAAGAAATCGGTCTTCCAAAAATATCCGCTAAAAAGGTGGGAGATAATCACACACTTTTTACAGTGGCTCCCCTACCGAATGGTTATGGGATGACTCTCGGTAATGCGTTTCGCCGAGTGCTTTTGAGTTCGTTACCGGGAGCAGCGGTGGCGGCAGTGAAGGTGAAAGGAGCTACCCATGAATATTCCACACTCTCGGGAGTAAAAGATTCGCTGCTGAATTCGCTGCTAAATTTGAAGCAGCTGAATATTAAAAAATATTCGAAGAAGCCCACCATTCTCAAACTCGAAGTAAAGAATCGCTCCGGCGAGGTAAGAGCGAAAGATATTTCAAAAGATGCGGATGTCGAAATTTTGAATCCCGATCTCGTGATCACCACTCTTGATAAAAAAAGCGAACTCAAAATGGAGATCGTAGTGGAAAAAGGAGTGGGCTACCTTCCCGCCGCTGAACGGCAGAAGAATAATAAAGAAGTTGGTTTGATTTA
>JBDRIC010000134.1:0-8852 GCA_043816245.1 Patescibacteria group bacterium | reverse complement strand
CTAAAATCTCACACTATTTGCAAGTAACTCCATTTATGCGTTTCATCGGCAAAACATTTTCGCAATTAATGGATCAGGAGAAAAACAGTTTGAGAAAGTACTTGGAGATTCCCATCCGGCCACGGCGGATTCTACAATTCTACTGCTAGAAACTAACCCCCGAGCGAAAAGTGGAAAGTGGATGTTTGCTAACCACCCGCCTACTGAAATTCAAGTCTCAAATCTCCCCAACCCCTCTTTTCCGAAAGAGGGGCTTCTTTTGCTTCACTTCGCTCCGCTTCGTTCGCAAAAACTCAAAGGATTAACTTTCTCAAAAAAAAGAAAACATCTTTTTCCCTCTTTCGGAAAAGAGGGAAGGCGAAGCGTTTGTGCGAAAAATAGAACAATGTTTCAGAGACGGAGATTTGATTGAGGCGAAGCAGGAGTTTTTAAATTACAGGAAGAAAAGTAGAGACGGAGATTTGAAAAGGCGAAGTACTTGCACGAAAAACAGTTAACCTGCCACCTATGTGGCAGGTTAACTCCACTCCGGCAGAGACGGAGATTTAAACGGCGAAGCAGAAGTTAAAAAATTGGAGGTGGATAGCAGACCTGCCTGATACTTTTTTTAGGATAGAGAGAATTTGAGGGTAATCAAACTGTTTTTCCGTTGATCCCAAATCGTGGATCCTCTCAAGTCAGTAGTATAAATTTGGTGAATTTTGAATTCCTCGCTCAAACAAACTTCAATAATTCCGGCGCAAAAATTAGCAAAGCCCCAAGAATCAGCATTAAAACTCCGCCGATGAGGTTCGAGTATTTCGAATATTTGTGAGTGACACCGAGATGCTCAATCCCGACCAAAGCAATCCCAAATACGATGAAATCATCCACCATATAAAAGAAGGTATAAAGCAAAATGAGCATTTGCTCGGTAAAAGTGGAGAGTAGGTTGATTTCGAGAATTTTGGTGAAAGCCTGCGGGATGCCAATCGAACAAGCGAATTCGATGATATTCACACTGAAAGCCAGCACGAGAACTCCCGCAGCAGTAATCCATGTGAGCGGCTTCGCAACCAGCTCTTTAATTTTAAAATGGATTTTGGCGCGCTGCTCGGGATTAGTAATTTTGCAAGTGCCCTCGGAAGTAATCCCCTCATAAAGAAAGAAAATTCCCCCGCCGACCGCGACAAGACCGACAATCGGCGTCACAAATTTATCCATCCCTACGAAATCCCACGCCGTGAACCAAACATTCAAAATGAGAAAATACATTACCGCTTCCGCAAAAATGAAGAGGATAGCAATTTGAAACATTTTCCGCCGATCTCCGATCTGCAGGAGGACGATGAGGAATGTGACGAGTACCCACATCGCGCAGGGATTGAAGCCATCGATGAAACCGAGAATAACCGAAATCGTCGGGAGCGAATATTTCGCAATATCGACCGCTCCGATGAACGGAATGTCGACGAGATGGCGGTTCGCGGGAATTTCGCAAACCGCGGCGGTCTCCTCACAGATTCCGCCCGTCACCGTTTCGACTTTCCCACCACTGCCTCCCGCCGCGATAAATTCGGAAAAATCGAGAGTCGGCTGCCCGCGAGAAATATCGAGCAGTTCGATGATGTGAATTCCGGTGGATTGCGCGCTGCCGAAACCTTGAATGATCGTGTTGCCGACAAGCGTGATCGGCGTGGCTTTTGGAATTTCTTCGAGGGAAGTTAATTCATCGAAATAATGATAATCGAACGGATCACCGACATCGTGATAAAAAGTTTCAAAGTCGTCGCGCGTTTCGAGCAGCTCCGCGAGAAACTCCTCCTCGTCGCGACAGTGTGAACAACCCTCACGGACAAAAACATTCACCGGGGTCTTTGACAGTTGGTAGTTGGTAGCTTGTAGTTGGTAGTTTACTGCTTCGCTAATTTCAACCTCTTCTCCTACATTAAACTCGTCAACACTTTCAACAGCAAAAACTGGTGCGAGGGCAAATAGAAAAGTGAGAAATGTTAGTGCTAATTTTTTAAACATTCTAGAATTAATTTGATTCTCAACTTGAGAATAATCTTCAGTTTTCTTTCCAAACTTTTGAAAATTATGAAATTTAGGAATTCAAAATTGTTTTAAAACTTAAAATTCCTAATGAATTTTATCACAAACATCCTGTCTGAGAATCCGATTAAAATAAATTGGCAAGCTGCTCTCTTGTTTCCTCCTCCGGCAATCCCATTTTCTTACAAAAATCTTCAAATGGAAGCCTAACAAACAATCCAATTTTTTCGTCTTCGAAAATAAAATGCACACAGGCTCGCCCATAAACAATCATTTGTAAACCTTCCCAGCCGTTTTTCTTTTCCAAGGATTGAGCGACCACTTTCGCAAGCTTAGGACCATTTTTGATTTTGTGATCTAAAAAAGCATCTACTTTCCCATCCTTCCTAATCTTTTCGATTAGAAATTCTATCACTTTACTTTTTAAATCTTCGCCGCCGCTCTCTATTTTTTGTGAAGTTGCCATGATTTGATTAATATTAAATGGCGATAATTATTACAAAACAAAATTAGATTTGCAAGTCTCAAAAATACTTCCGACGCGAATTGTCGACGCAAACGCGGAATACCGCGGAGTGCCGGCGAAAATTTTGATGGCGAACGCAGGTCGCGCCGCCGCGCGGGAGATTTTGCGGAAATTTGGGAAGCCGAAAAAAGCTCAAATTTTTTGCGGCGGAGGCGGAAACGGCGGCGATGGTTTCGTTGTCGCGGCAGAGCTGTTGAATATTAACCCCCGAGATTTCTCGGGGGAAGTGGAAGTGATTCTCGCGGTCCCCGAATCGCAAATTCGCTCGGCGGCAGCGCGGTATCATTTCAAAAAAATCACCTCGTTAACCCCCCAGTTAACTGGGGGGTTAACCGAGAGATTAACTCTCGCCATTCATAAATATTCTCCGAACATTAATTTCGACGGCGACATTTTAATTGACGCGCTGCTCGGGGTCGGCGCGGCGGGAAAATTGAAATCGCCGTTCGATGCGATCGTCCGCCGGCTGCGCAACGCACGCGGAAAATTAGTGAGCCTCGACGTGCCGACGGGAAATTTGAAACCTGACCTCGTCGTCGCGTTTCATTCGTCAAAAAATTCGCGGAATGAAGTTGCTTGCCCTGAGCGAGCGAAGCGAATCGAAGTGGTGGTCCCGATCGGAATTCCAAAAATCGCGGAGACCCACTTCGGACCGGGTGATGCGGAATTTTATTTTCCGCGACGAGCGGAGAATTCTCGGAAGGGCAAAAACGGACGCGTAATTGTCATCGGCGGGAGTGCGGAATTCGTCGGTGCGCCGCTTTTCGCGGCGACGGGCGCACTCGCGAGCGGAGTGGACCTCGTCGATCTTTTCGTGCCAGCGGTGAATTTTGCAGCCGCTCGCAAATTCTCGCCGAACTTTTTGGTGAAAAAATTCCGCGGGAATCCTGAATTTTTGACTAGTGAAGCAGCAGCTGAAATTTTGAAATTCGCGGAAAAAACGAACGCGGCAATCGTCGTCGGCTGCGGTCTCGGCAGGAATTCAGAGACAGCGGAGGCGGTGAGATTGCTCGCGCGTAAATCGAGGCAGCCGCTCGTTTTCGACGCGGACGCGCTGCTGCCCGACCTGCCAAAATTCATCTCGAAAAAAGTCGTCCTCACACCGCACGCGAGAGAACTAGAAAGATTGGGGGGAAATGCAAAACTGCTCGCGAAAAATTTGAACGCGGTAATTTTGAAAAAAGGTCGCGTCGATGAAATTATTTCACCGGACGGTCGAGTTCGATGGAACGATTCGGGCGATCCGATTTTGACTGCCGGCGGGACGGGCGACACACTCGCGGGAGTCGTCGGAGGATTGCTGGCGCGCGGAATCGAACCATTCGAAGCAGCAGGAATCGCAGCATTTCTCATCGGACTCGCGGGAGAGAGACTTGCGGTAAAATCGGAAAGTATCACTCCCCAGATGCTTGCAAAAAAAATCCCCAGTATTATTCATGAAATTCTTACTAAGAAGTCTTAATCAAATTTTTAATTTTATAAATAAATCTTAATTTTCTAATTTTTAAAAATTTAGATTTTGAATTTATTTAAAAATTGTAAAAATTAAGAATTAAAAATTGAACCATCTTTTAAGCTCGCTCAAGCAAATTTAAACTCTTAAATTATGCAGAAATTAGCAATCATTGGATATGGAATCATGGGTTCCGCAATTCTCGAATCCCTCCTTCGCGAAAAAGTTTTCCCGCCGTCGCGAATCTCCACCGTCGATGCCGACGAAAAAAAGTTGGCAAAATTGAAAAAAAAATTCGGAGTGAAAACTTCGAAAAATACGGCGGAAGCTGTGAAGAAAGCGGATGTGATTCTCCTCGCGGTGAAACCGCAAAATCTCGCGAGCGTTTGCCAAAATTGGAAAACGAAAAAATTGGTAATCTCGATTCTCGCGGGAGTGCCGATCGCGAATTTGCAGAAAGCGACCGACAGTCAAAAAATCGCGCGAGCGATGCCAAATACCCCCGCGAAAATCGGCGCGGGAATTTCGGGATGGTTCGCGAGCAAAAATGTTTCAAAAACGGAGAAGATTTTGGTGCGGAAAATTTTGGCAAGTTTCGGCGAAGAAGTAGAGTTGCGGAACGAAAAAATGTTGGATGCAGTCACCGCGATTTCAGGAAGTGGTCCGGCTTATTTTTTCGCGTTCGCGGAGGCGCTGGAAAAAGCTGCGCGGAAACTCGGACTCGGCGAACTCGCGCCGATTTTGTCCGGCAAACTTTTTTCGGCGCAGCGAAACTCGCGGAGGCAGCGAAGATTCCGTTTTCAGAATTGCGAAAAAATGTGACTTCTAAAGGCGGCACGACAGAAGCCGCATTGAAAGTTTTTGAAAAAAAGAAACTTGGAAAAATCGTGGAAATAGCGGCGAAAGCGGCGAGAAGGCGGAGCGAGGAATTGAAGAACTGAAGTTAACCCCTCAGATATCTGGGGGGGTTAACTTTCCGCACTGCCTTCAAACTTCGCCGAAACCCTCCGCATCGATTCGATTTGGCGGAATGCCGAGTTCGAGGAGCTTATTTTTGATTCCCGCGACCGAAGCCTCGCTCCCGCAAACCAGCGCCTCCACATTTTTAGGAATTTTCGAACCCTCGAGCACGGCTGGCAACCGACCAGTAATGCCAGCGAATCCTTCCGGCGGTCGCGAAACAGCAACACAAAAATTGAAATTTGGATTTGATTTTTTGATTTTTTCGAATTCGGCAATGTAAAAAATATCTTCAGGATAGCTTACCCCGAGAAAAAGGTGAATCGGTCGAGGCGATTTCTCGCAAGTTAATTTTTTCGCAACGGCAACCAGCGGAGCAATGCCGGTGCCCGTCCCGAGCAGAAAAAGCGGCTCCGAATTTTTGCCGCGCGGAACGAAGCTACCCTCCCCTGCCGGTCCGAAAAATTCCGCACACTCACCGATTTTCAGATTTTTGAGGTATCCACTCCCCCGCCCTTCCTCGCCGGAATCCGTTCGAAAAAGTTTCACGCAAAATTTGAAAGTCGTTGGATCGCTCCCGCAGCTCGCGAAAGTGTACGCGCGAAAAACCGGCGGCTGCTTCCCATCGGCAACACGAACGGAGGTATAATTCCCGGCAGAATATTTCAGTTCCCGCGACTCGACGAGGCGGAAAGTTTTTTCGAAAACATCATCTGTCAAATCCCGATGCGCAATCACTTCCGCGATGAATTTAATGGGTTTCAAAATGATAAAATATTTAGTAAAAAGTTGATTTTTAGAAAAAATTTCCTTATAATTATCGTACAAATTCCTTCGGGATCGCAGCCTCCATCGGAGGCTGCTTTAAATTTGCCAAATCTAAGATTTCAGCAAGTCTAGTTTTTAGACTATTGAAATCCATTTGGTTTATCATGCCATTTTTTTGGCTCAATCTTTTGGCATCAAAAAGCCGAACTTGAGAAAGAATCGCTAAGCTTTTTTCGCCACGACTCGAGGTAAATTCGAAGTAATATTTTTTATTTATTTTCTCAGCTGTCGTCAGAGGAATACCCCAAAAAATATTTCGATTAAACTTTTTCAAAATAATCGCTGGTCTCAAAAAATATTCACCCTTTCCGTTTTGTTCAAAACCTATGTTCTCGCCATGGCGAACCCAAAAAATATCTCTTTCTTTAAAAAAAACATGTTTTTCACATAAGTCAGTTCGCTTTTTTAATGAATTCCATTTATCAAAGTCTTTCATTATTTTCAAGTTTACAAATTAAATGTAGGTTTTTAAATTACTGGTCTTTGAAGATGGTGGTCAGTCGAAACCTGAAACGCGTGCGCTGTTGCGAGAAGTTTAGATTCAGTGAATTGCGGCGCGAGCAGCTGCAACCCGACGGGCAACCCTTCCGCGAAACCCGCGGGAATCGAAATCCCAGGCACCCCCGCGAGTGAAGCGGGAGCTGTGAAAATATCCGCGAGGTACATCTGAATCGGATCATCGATTTGCTCGCCGATTTTGAAAGCGGCGGTCGGCGCGGTCGGTGTCGCAATCAAATCAACTTTTTGAAACGCATCATCGAAATCTTTTTTGATCAAAGTCCGAACTTGAAGCGCCTTTTTGTAAAATTTGTCGGCGTAACCAGCGGAGAGTGCGAAAGTACCAAGCATGATTCGCCGCTTCACCTCGTCGCCGAAACCGCGTGTGCGGTTTTCGAAATACATTTCAATTAAATTTTCGACTTCTTCGTCCGCGACAGTCGGTCCGTAACGCACACCATCGAAACGCGCCATGTTTGCCGAGATTTCGGAGCTCGCGATGACATAATAAGTCGGCACGGCGAATTCGGTGTGTGGGAGCGAGATTTCGGAAATTTCCGCCCCGAGTTTTTTCAGCTGAGCAATCCCCTCCCGAATCACTTTTTCAACTTTCGGATTGAGCCCCTCGACGAAATATTCTTTGGGGATTCCGATTTTCAAACCTTTTAAATCTGTTCGCAGATTTTCGGAATATTTTTCAACTGGCGCATCCCCCGTCGTCGCATCACGCGGATCCTGACCAGCGAGAA
Source organism: Patescibacteria group bacterium (assembly GCA_043816245.1). GTDB lineage: Bacteria > Patescibacteriota > Gracilibacteria > JAHISY01 > JAHISY01 > JAHISY01. The sequence continues at coordinate 1,804 of JBDRIC010000134.1, read as the reverse complement.
TTTCGAGCGCAATCGCAGCATCGGCAACGGTCTTGGTGATCACTCCAATCGTGTCGAGACTAGATGCCATCGAAATCACTCCGTAGCGTGAAATGCGTCCGTATGTTGGCTTCAGTCCCGTCACTCCGCAGAACGAGGCAGGCTGACGAATCGATCCGCCGGTGTCAGTCGCCGTCGCAAAAACACAAAGATCTGCCGCGACAGCTGCCGCCGATCCCCCGCTGGAACCGCCCGGAACTCGTTCTAAATCCCACGGATTGCGGGTTTTTTGAAAGGCGGAAGTCTCGGTCGAAGCACCCATCGTGAACTCATCGGTGTTTAATTTTCCAAGATTGATCGCGCCGACCGCTTTTAATTTCGCAACTGAGGTCGCGTCGAAAGGCGGATGGTAACCCGCGAGAATTTTGCTCGCCGCAGTGGTCGGCATTCCCGCGGTACAAAAAACATCTTTGTGAGCAATCGGAATCCCGAAAAGGCTTGCCTTTTCGTTTCGAGCTTGTCGAGAAACCTCACCAACCGCCTCTTTGTTCACAAATAAATAACTCTCAATTTTTGGATCAACTTCATGAATGCGCTCCAAATAGGCTTCCACAACTTCTTGCGGAGAAACTTTCTTTTTTTCGAACAGTTTTTTCGTTTCAACGAGATTGAGTTCGGTGATTCCCATAGGAAGTTTGCAGATTTTAGTTTGCAGTTTGCAGAATTTTTTTGCGAAGTGCGAAAAGCATTTTTTTAATTTCGATAATTTTTTCAAGTAAATTTTCAGCTTTTGCTTTTTCTAAAAACTTCAAGCTGTGGGAAATCAAAACTTGTGTCTCTAATTCCGCAGCGGAACTTCTTGCGAAAACGAGAAAACTCGCAAAGTCTTTATTTGTGCCTCTTTCGCAACCTTCCGAAATATTTGAAGGAATCGAAACTGCAGCCCTCCGCATCTGAGAAATCAAACCAAACTTTTCCTTTTCAGAAAAACTTTCGGTAACTTGATAAATTTCCATCACAAGCTCCATCGCTTTTTGCCAAACGAGAAGTTTTCTGAAATTAGCCAATTTTAAATTTTAAAAAACTGCAAACTGCTAACTGACAGCTGCAAACTAAATAGACTTTTTAACTTTAATCTGATTATTCTCGATCGAATGATTTGAACATGCGATTAATTCTTTCATCTTTTCGAATTTCTCAATCTCGTCCTCCCGCAAAACATTTTCCATTCCGTTGACCTGATTTGTTTCCGGAATTCCAGCGGTGTCGACCGAATTCAGTTTCTCGATAAAACCGACGATCGCTCCCATCTGCTTCGTAAATTTTTCGCTCTCCGCTTCGGTTAAATTAATTCTTGCCAGTTTCGCGATGTGTCGAATTAAATCTTTTGTGATTTGCATGCGCCGCATTTTACCCGCCCATTCAACAAGTTCCAAAATTTGGACTTCATCCCGCATTCGCGGAGTAATCAAGGATCAGGAGATTTTTGGTTTGAGAAAATAATTTAACCCCTAAAATTAACAAACTCCTGCTTCACCTTTGCAAATCTCCGTCTCTACTTTCTTCCTGCAATTTAAAAACTCCTGCTTCGCCTTCCCTCTTTCTTGCCCTCCGTCTTGTTCGCCGTAGCCAGAGCGAAGGAGGAAGCCGAGAGGCGAAGGACGGGTCCGAAAGAGGGAAAAGGATGTTGTCGCGGGTTTTGAAGCACTTGTCTTGAGCTATGATTCATCGGATTATTATGATTGCACTGATTGGTTCGTGCCGAAAGATAAAGATGGTGATGATTGGAGTGGGTGCTAATAAATGGCAGGCGGAGAATCATAGT
>JBDRIC010000133.1:0-7251 GCA_043816245.1 Patescibacteria group bacterium | reverse complement strand
CTATGATTCTCCGCCTGCCATTTATTAGCACCCACTCCAATCATCACCATCTTTATCTTTCGGCACGAACCAATCAGTGCAATCATAATAATCCGATGAATCATAGCTCAAGACAAGTGCTTCAAAATCCGCAACAACATTTCTTTCCCTCTTTCTTGCCCTCCGTCTTGTCCGCCGTAGCCAGAGCGAAGGAGGAAGCCGAGAGGCGAAGGATGGGTCAAAGAGGCAAGGCGAAGCAGGAGTTTGAAAAATTGAATGAGGGAAATAGAGACGGAGATTTGAAAAGGTGAAGCACTTGCACGAAACCGTTAACCCCCTAGATATCTAGGGGGTTAACTTTTCAGAGACGGAGATTTGAAAAGACGAAGCAGGGATTTATTAAATTGAAGGCAGATAGCAGACCTGCCTGATACTTTCTTTCTAGGGTGGAGCAACTTTGGGGGTAAATTATTTTCTCAAACCAAAAATCTCCTGATCCGAATTATTGCGATCGCGAAGAAATCCAAAGGTTGGGTAGGAGCTGCCGAAGATGATTTTTTTGAGCGCATCCAAAATTTTGCGAAAATCAAAATCGAGTTGATTTCACCCTTGGACGAAAATTCTTTCGAGATTCAAAAAACTAAAAAAGTGGAAGGCGAAAAAATTTTCTCCAAACTCCATGGCGATGAATTTGTAATTGCGTGTGAGCGGGCAGGGGAGAGTTTGGATTCGGAAAGTTTCGCGAGGAAGCTCGAAAAATTGCGAGACGATTCTCGGAAGATTGTTTTCATGATTGGCGGTTCGAATGGCTTGGATTCTATGATTCTAAAAAAAGCAGATTTACAAATTTCTTTCTCGCAACTCACTTTTCCCCACGATTTATTTCGTGTGATGCTGCTTGAGCAAATTTATCGCGCCTTTACGATTCTTGGGAATCGGAAATATCACAAATAACCGGGTTTCAGTCAAAATTTCATCCGCGGAAAGATGTTGCTTCAAACCGCTTTTTGCAACTCTGCCACACGATTTATTTTTTCCCACGAAAAACCCTCCTCCTCCCGACCAAAATGACCGTAGCTTGCTGTTTTCAAATAAATCGGACGCACCAAATTCAAATCGCGCAAAATTCCCGCAGGGGTGAGGTCGAAAACTTTCCGCACTGCTTTTTCGATTGTCGCGAGAGGAACTTTCTCGCTTCCGAAAGTTTCCAAATTCACGGCAATCGGTCGCGGATGACCGATCGCGTAAGCCAGCTGCACTTCGACCCGCTCTGCGAAATCCGCTGCAACAATATTTTTCGCGACCCACCGCGCCGCGTATGCCGCCGAACGATCGACTTTCGTCGGATCCTTCCCGCTGAAAGCTCCGCCGCCGTGCCGCGCGTAGCCGCCGTACGTGTCGACGATAATTTTCCTCCCCGTCATTCCTGTGTCCGCCGGAGGTCCGCCTTGCACGAATCGACCGGTCGGGTTTACCAAAACTTCAGTTTTCGAATCAAAATATTTTCCGAGAACCGGTTTAATTATTTTTTCAAGAACGCCTTTTTTTAGTGAACTCAACTTCACCTTCTCCGAATGCTGCGTCGAGACAACGACTGTCGCGACTCGCTTCGGTTTTCCGTTCGAATCATATTCAACCGAAACCTGCGACTTTCCGTCCGGTCGGAGGTAGTCGAGAATCTTTTTCTTTCGCACTTCCGCCAATTTCCGCGTGAGACCGTGGGCGAGCATGATTGGCAGCGGCATCAATTCCCTCGTCTCGCGGCAGGCGAATCCGAACATCATCCCCTGATCTCCTGCGCCGAGTTTTTTGCCGAGTTTCGAATGTGTGCCGAGCGCAATGTCGGGCGACTGTTCATGAATCGAAGTCAAAACAGCGCAAGCTTTGTAATCGAAGCCGAACGAAGCATCGTCGTAGCCCGCCTCGCGGATCGTGTTTCTCACGATTTTGGGAATGTCAGAATATCCCTTTGTCGTGATTTCTCCCGCGACGAGAGCGAGTCCGTTCGTCACGAGAGTTTCCACCGCCACGCGCGAATTGCGATCCTGTCGAATAAGATCGTCGACAATCGCATCGCTGATTTGATCAGCAAGTTTGTCAGGGTGACCTTCGGTGACGGATTCGGAAGTAAAAATCATAGAACACATATCATGGAACATGGAACAATTTTATTCGTAAATTTCGTGGGTTCCGATCTCGAGGAAGAGAACGGTCTGCTTGTCGATGAATTCGAAAATTACGCGATGCTCCCGATTAATCGAAAAGGCGTGGTAATCTCGAAGTTTGCCGTGAAGTTTATGAGTTTTTAATTTGGGGAAATAAGGGTCAATTTCAAATTCTTGTTTTAATAAAACTGTTTTAGCTTGTACTCGTTTTGGGAGTTTGCAGAAAGCTTTTTCGAATTTAGCAGAAGTAATTACGGTTGGCATTTAATTTACGAGTTCAGGATATTCGGCAGCCAAAAAATTGTCAAAAGTGCGAAGTCTCCCTGCTTTGAAATCTCGCAGCGCTTCGTCGCGAATTTTCGCCAATCTTTTTTCGACGGCGGGTTTGAGTTTTTTTACTGGCAAATTATTTTGCTTCGCTCCAAACTTTTTGGGAACTTTCAAAATTTGGTAACTGCCAATCGTGTCCAAAATCTGCACTTTATTCAACGGAATTGTGATGGTGGGAGAATTCATGTCGGTATTTTAACACGGTGGCATCGCGAAAAAACAAAAGGATTTTATCAAACTGGCGAGCTTTCAGCTAAAATCTTCGCGTGAAAAAACTGCCCCCTCACATTCTCGCGGATAATCGTGTTGCTCGATTTCATTTCGAAATTCTCGATACTTTCGAGGCGGGGATTATTCTCACCGGCAGGGAAGTGAAATCGCTACGTGCGAAATCAGCGAAACTTTCCGGAAGTTTTCTCGTAATTCGAGACGGGGAAGTGTGGATCAAAAATTTCGAGATTCCGGAATACAAATTTGCGCGCGGGCAGCCGCACGAAAAATTGCGCGATAAAAAATTACTCCTCACTTCGAAAGAAGTGGCGAAGATTGAAAAAAGCTTAAACGAAAAAGGCATCGCCGCTGTGCCGCTCAATCTGCACCTTTCCCACTCCAAAATTAAAGTGCAAGTGGCGCTAGCGCGCGGGAAGAAAAAGTGGGACAAACGGGAAACGATCAAAAAGCGAGATATCGAGCGGGAGATTCGGCGAGAGGGGAAGGTTCGCTAAATACTAATTTCGTCTTGGAGGATGTATTTTTTAATGCGTGGTTTTAAATAATTACGAGAGAGTAAATCAACTTTGCAGTTGAGTTTTTTTTCTAGCTTGAGTTGCAGTTCAGCTAAGTCAAGCAAGCTTAAATTTTTTTTGTAGGTGATGAGTAGATCGAGATCACTTTTTTTGGTAGCTTCTCCGCGTGCGACCGAACCAACCACCGAAGCGCTCAAAATACCGTTTTTGCGAAGAGTTGGTTTAATTTTTTTAGAAATGTCGCTGATAATTGTTGAAGGATTCATGTTGAAATTTTAGCAGATTTCCAGCTAAACCTTTTGCTAAAATCCTTTGGTGGGTTTCAAAGAAAAATTTCAACTCGAATTTGAGCGGCTGAATCCGCAGCAGCGGGAGGCGGCGGAAAATATTGAAGGACCGCTGCTCATCGTCGCTGGACCGGGTACGGGCAAAACGCAGACACTCGCGCTCCGCCTCGCGAATATTCTGAAAAAGACTCAGGCGAAGCCACACAATTTGCTCGCGCTGACCTTCACTGAGGCGGCGGCGATTAATCTCAAAAAAAGGCTGGCGGGGATTATCGGCAGTGAGGCGTATGGGATTACCGCGACGACTTTTCACGCGTTTTGCTCCCGCATTCATTCCACTTTTCCCGGCGAATTTGCCAGCACGCGAGAGCGCGTGCAGATTGACGAATTGCGGCAGAGTCAGCTTTTTCGCGAGATTTTGAGTTCTGGAAAATTCGAGCTACTCGCCCCGCTGCGGGCTCCTGATCTTTATCTGCGAGATTTGAGTCGAGCGGTTTCGGATCTGAAGCGCGAGGGAGTGACTCCGGATCGATTGCGGGAGATTCTGAAAAACGAAAAGGTGGAATTTTCCAGCGAGGAGCGGATCAATCCGCGAACGCAAAAACCTTTTGGCAAGATTCTACAAAAAGAGAAGCAGCTGGCGAAAAATTTCGAGTTGGCGGATTTCTACGAAAAGTACCAGAAGCAGCTGGAGGAAAAAGGCTTCACTGATTTCGATGATTTGATTTTATCGGTTGTTGAAAAGTTAACCCCCCAGATTGGTGGAGGAATTGCAGATAGTTTTTTACTCGCCTATCTTCAAGAAAATTTCCTCTACACGCTGGTGGATGAATTCCAAGACACGAATGGAGCGCAGAATGCGATTCTGCGGGCGTGGGGGAGTTTCGATGCGAAGCCGAATCTCTGCGTCGTCGGCGATGATGATCAATCGATTTTTCGTTTTCAGGGCGCCTCACTCGCGAATATTCTCGAATTTCACAAACACTATCCGGCAGCAAAAATTGTCACGCTGACGCAAAACTATCGGAGTACGCCAGAGGTGATTGCGGCAGCGGAAAATTTAATCGAGCGGAATAAAGAGAGATTGGTGAATAAACTTGCCGGTATGAAAAAGACTCTAGAAGCGGTCGCCAAATCCGACGGTCGCAAGCCGCAAGTGGTCGAGGCGGGGAGTGAAGCAGACGAGGTGACTTTCGTCGCTACCGAAATCGAGCGACTGATTAAACAAAAAACTCCGTTGGAGGAGATCGCGGTGATTTACCGAAATCGGAAACACGCGGATGCGCTGGCGGGTGCTTTGAGCCGCAAGCAGGTTCCCTTCTTTCGCGCGGATGGACAAAATGCGCTGCTGGATTCACGAGTTCAACAGCTACTGAAATTACTGCGCGTCGTGGAAAATCCTCGAGATGCTTTGAGCTCGCTGGCGGTTTTCTTCGCCGATTTTGCGGAGATTCCCGAAGTGGAGGTTTACCGGCTAGCGAAAGAGGTCAACGAGCGAGCAGCTTTTTTGGATGTTGCGCTGAATTCTGACCAAAAAACGGTGCAAGAATTTGGGAGTAAGTTACTGAGTTTCCAAAAAATGAAGGCGGAACAGAATCTTTTGGAATTAGTCGAAAATGTAGCGGCGGAAAGTGGTCTGACGCGGAAAATTGCGGAGAATAAGGAGTACGAGAGCGCCGAGGCGGTGCATGCCTTTTTGGCTTTTGTGCGGAATTTCGCGATTACGCGGGAAGAAGTTTCATTCCAAAATTTACTGGAAGATTTACACGCGATGGAAAAACAGGGGATCAAGCTGCCGATTCCCTCGCGGGCGCATGCGGCGATTACTTTGACGACGGCGCATTCCGCGAAGGGGCTGGAGTGGGAAACCGTTTTTCTGATCCACGCGGATGACAATTCCTGGGGTGGGCGGGCGAAGCGGGAGATGATCAAGCTGCCTGGCAGTTTGCAGTCTTCAGTTGGCAGTAAGCAGCTTGCAGTTTCCAGTTTGCAGTTGGCAGATGAAAAGGAAAAGAAAATTGAGGATGAGCGCAGGTTGTTTTTTGTTGCGCTCACTCGGACGAAACGGAATCTGACGATTTCTTTTGCGCGGGAATATGATTTCCGGAAAAGTGTCGAAAGCAGATTTATCGCGGAGATTGATGCGAATTTAGTCTCGCGAGCCGAAGCACCGAAAGCTGATTTCGCGATTTTGCCTTTGGCAGGAGAGCAGAAATTCAGTCCCGATACCAAGAAATTTTTGCGCAGCTTGTTGGAAAATTTCAAACTTTCTCCCACCGCGCTGAATAATTATCTCAGTTGTCCGCAGAAGTTTTTGTTTCAAAACCTGTTGCGCATCCCGACGAAGGTGGAGGTGGCGGATCGGCTGGGTTTGATTTTCGGAAACGCGATGCATCGCGCTTTCGAGGAATTTTTCCGCGAGTTTAAAAATACGGGGAAAATGCCGGAGACTGCGGTCGCGATTGCCGCTTTGAAAAAAAGTTTAGACCGAGAGCCGCTGACTGCCGCTCAGCGCCAAAATGTGGAGCGGGATGCAATCTCCGCTTTGGAAAAATATTTAGCCTTCCATTCCGCCAGTTTCGCTCCACCGGTGGATGTGGAATACAATTTTGGCAAACATGATGTTCATTTGGATGACATTCAGCTAACCGGCAAGGTCGATCGGATTGATTTCGTTCCGGAGACGAAGGCAGATGTGAGCTTCGTCGATTACAAGTCGATGAAACCCTTTTCGCGCGCGGCTATTCAGGGCGAGACAGCGAATAGTACCGGCGACAGTTACCGCCAGCTTTTGTTTTACCTACTGCTCGCTGAGTTGGATTCTCGTTTTATTTTTCAGCCGAAGGAGACAGTTTTGAGTTTCGTGCGGGAGAATGATGCAGGTGAATTCATCAACGAATCTTTCGCGCCGAAAAAAGAGGAGGTTGAGGAATTGAAAAAAACGATCCGCGAGGTTTGGGCGAAGATTCAGAATTTGGAGTTTGGTTGCGAAGAAGGGGAGTGCAGGCGGTGTGATTTTGGGGGAATTTGTGGGAAGTGAGAAAGATTCTTAGCAAATTAGAAAATTAAATACTGACTAAATTTCTTTCAAAAACTGGTTTTCTCTCTCCTGCGATTTTAGGAACTGAAAAGGATTTAGTCTCCAAAAATGTTTCTTGGATAATGTGTTTTTGATCTTCTAAATATTCATAATCAACGCTACCTATAAAAAGGCTTGAGGGAATATTTTTTAATCTTTCTTGTGTAATTTTTATAGCCTCTTCTGATTGATCAATTCCGATCCAATTCCTTCCAAGTTCCTGAGAGGCTTGTAGTGTCGTGCCTGAGCCACAAAAGCAATCTAATACTAAGTCGTTAGGATTCGATGAAGCCAAAACAATACTTTTTAATAAATCAATGTTTTTTTCCGTTGGATAAGTGGGATATTGATAATCTTTATACTTCCAAATATCTTGTTTTTTCTTCCCGTTTCTTTCGTCTACAAATATTTTTTTATTGATTCACTTGCCTTTCCACGATTTTGATGTAACGAGACAATGTTGTGGCATCAACGCCTGTTCGATAGTACCATAATTCTTTGTAGGCTTTCCACCCTGTTCGATTTCCATTTTTATTATAGAACCCATTGCGACTTTCTAAATCTTCTGTACAATAATAGTGTTCACTTCTTAATACTATTATTATGATCAAAAAATCAACCACTCGGTCTCAGAGAGATCCTTTGAGAAAGTGTTCCAAACTCCA
>JBDRIC010000132.1:0-19493 GCA_043816245.1 Patescibacteria group bacterium | reverse complement strand
AAAACCCGCAACAACATTTCTTTCCCTCTTTCTTGCCCTCCGTCTTGTCCGCCGTAGCCAGAGCGAAGGAGGAAGCCGAGAGGCGAAGGATGGGTCAAAGAGGGAAGGCGAAGCAGGAGTTTTTAAATTGCAGAAAGAAAGTAGAGACGGAGATTTGAAAAGGTGAAGCACTTGCACGAAACCGTTAACCCCCTAGATATCTAGGGGGTTAACTTTGCAGAGACGGAGATTTGATTGGAGGTGTGTAAGGTTACCTTTTCAATTTTGAATCAGCTTCACCGTCTTGGTGGAGGCGACGGAAATCAAGCCTGCAACTCTCGGTGTCAAATTTTAAGTTTTAAATTATGAAACAAGGTCGAATGTTTAAATTTTGAAATTCTAAAACTAATAAATTCAAAATTGTTTTGAAATTTAAAATTCGAAATTTAAAATTTTTTTAAACCAATGACCCCTATCCCCTTGCTCCCTCCCCTATTCCATTATTCCACTGTCCCATATTCTAATATTAATTTTGAATCAGCCTCACTGTCTTGCGCAAAATCGTGGAAAGCAAACTCTCCTCCCCCGCGAGCGCAAGCCCAAGATTCGCGAGCGCGAGCGGTGTGACATCTTGAACCGTGCGAATCAAACCAGTCTGATCGGTGAAATTCGTGAGGTCATCCGGCACGAGAAATTTAATTTTTGGTCGCGTGTTGGCGGCGAACGGCAGATTCTCGGAAAACTCCACCGCTGCGAGAGCTTTTTTGATTTCGGGAAGGCGCGATCCGCCACCGCAGAGAAAAATTTTGGCGGGCAGCTCGGCATCTCGAATCATCTCCGCGAGGGCGACCTCCACCCCTGCCGCCCAAACTTCGGTATCGCCCGCGAGGGCATTCGAAATAATTTTTTGCCGCCGCTCGGAAAGTTTATTTTGCGAGTAATCAAGTTTGATCCGCTCCGCTTCGACGAACGAGACATTCAGCGAGTGGGAAATCCGTTTCGTGAAAGTCCGACCACCGACAGCAAACATTCGCGTAGTCAACTCTCCCCCGCCGCAGACGAGCGCGATGTCAGTCGTGCCTCCACCGATGTCGATAAAAATTGCAGAAAGATCATCATCCGGCAACGCGCGCGCGACGGCGAACGGCTCGACAGCGATCGTGAGGAGATCAAGTTCGAGCTCGGCAGCAATCGTCTGCAGCGCGCCGAAGTGGACAAGCGGCGCGAAAGAATTAAAAACTGAAAGAGTCACTTCACTGCCTTGAAACCCGATCGGATTCGAAGACCGCTGCCCGTCGATTTGCGAGTCAAGAATCGCCGCATTCACGAGTTTCACGTCAATCTCGCGGTGACCGGTGTCCCGCGCAAGCTCGCGGCGGACGCGATCGAACGCGCGAGTTTGAACTCGCTGCACAATCGCGCGAAGTTCAGGCATTTCGATTCGAAGCTGTGGATTCTCGCGAGTGTAGGAAATGGTGGTGGTCGCCCCGCGAACGAGTTCGCCGGCAATTCCCATCACAGCCTGTTCGGGTTGCATGCCGGCAATCCGGGAAGCCTGCTCGATAGCAGCAGCAGCGGTTTCGGAGACACCAGCGATATTAGCGACCGCGCCGGCAGCCATGTCCCCCATTTTCTGCCGGACTTTCGAATAACCGACCACGAACCCATGCCCTTCTTCGATACGGTAAATCAGCACTTTCGCAAATTCAGTGCCGATATCGAGAACGAGCGCCGTCTCGTTGGAAACGGCTTTTGGGCGAAAGCGGGAGAAGAATTTAGAAAACAAAGTGGATGAATTTAAACCTATTTTAATTTTTTAGTTTTAAAAAAGATCTTTTCGATTTCTTTCTTGATAAAAGCATTACAGTTAACTCCGTTGCCAACCTCTTTTACCAACCTACCAAGATAAAGGAAAACACGCGCACTGCCAGGATTATTCCGAAATAAATCTAAAAGCTGATTTTTATGTTCGTTATTAAATTGAATTGGCAAATAAATTTCAAAAATCGTTTCACCATCAAGGATATGCGATTTCAAATAAACCTTGCTTGGATTTGTGATCATTTTTTTAGAAACACCAATATCTGGCTCAATCGGCAAATTTTCAGGAAGAGCAACACCAGATTCAATAATCGCTTTTCTCATCGCCTGCCCTGCTGCTAAATGCACTTTGTTCGCCGTGTTTTTATCCGAAATTGGAATTTTTTTTAGTTTCTCCTCTGCGAGTGTCGCTTTCGCAATATTGTAGCCCAGCTCCGCCGTGCCCATTTTATCTAATAAATTCTGCTTACAACTAATTCCTTTTTTTACACGAAGTTCTTTTGTGTTTAAAGTATAAAGTCCGCGCGTCCCAAAATCATAGAAAAGACCGAGATCAAAACTTTCAACTCCATGCTTTTTAGCAACAATAGCAAGATTTTTATTGTAGGTTTTGAGTAATTCGCGCCGTTTTTCCCGTTTGCCTAATTTCGCCAATTCCTCGTCAATTTCGCGCTCGTGCGTTTTGACTGCGAAATATGTTTGGGCATCGGCTATCTCTTTTTTACTGGGGTTTCCATTTTGAGCGATTAAATAACAAGCATATCGAGAAAGATGAAAATCATCAATTTCACGATCAGCTTCTTTATGGCTTCCAGAAGCTATTTTGATCATTTTGTTGCTAACAACAAAATGATGACTATCATTCTGATTTGATTTTTGACAAGCTATTTTTGCTTTTTCGATTACTTTCTCGAAATAACGCCAATCCGACTTCGAATAGCCTAAAAGGAGAGAAAGATCTCGCGCCGACCAATATTCAGAGCCATCCTCCTTAATTTGTCTGATTTGGTCAAAAGGGCTCGACCCACCTCGTTTTGTAAGATCATTCTTCACTTTTCAAGAGTATCACAAAGAAGCGATTCAATCAAGCTAAAAACACTATTATTAAAGGCTAAAACATGTTTGGCGAAGTCATCAAGAAGTTTTAGCTTTTGATCACTGATAGCCAAGCCTGATTAACTCTAAATTGGCCGGCAATTTAAACATTGGGAGTATAACTAAAAATTTTTTCCGCGAAACTATCATCTGCTTTTTCCGCGGAATCAACATAATTAAAAAATACTCTTTGACAGGTCTTTTTTCTTTGCGCGGTTTTTCCGGGTAATTCATTTAAATTTGCGGCGATTCGTTGCTTTAATAAAGTAGCGGCATAAATAAAGCTGACCGGCTGGTAGTCGTGGGTGATTTCGAGGTGATGTTCAGAATGCTTCACTCCACGAAGATAATCCTCGAGCTGTTGGGGCGGCCAAGCCTTGATCCCAATCAAGCGGGTCATTTCCCAAGAATCCACTTTGTTTTCTGTTTGCGCTTCTGCGCTTACTTCCGCTTCTAAACCACTTCCGCTTTTTTGAAATTGAATCGCTTTTTCATCCTGAATTGCGGAAATTGTATCCACGCTCTCTGCGGTTTTCGCACCCACCAAGTCGCGTGAAGTTTGTTGCGCAGCCGCTTGAGTTATCTTTTTTTCTTCGCTTGCTTTGAGATTTTCCTTGCTAACCATGTCTGCTTTTACGAGTTGCTGCTGGGTTTTGCTTAAAGTTGAAGTGTCTTTGCCAAAAGCCATCCCCAAGGCAGCGATTTGGATAAACATTCTTCGGATAAATTCGTTTTCTTTTTGCGCCTCCAAGAGATTTTCTCGAATTTGATAATTGAAACTGGCTTCATCGCTAAAATCAATTAGCTCGTCTTGCTTTCCTCCGGGGTTGTGGATTTTTTCCCAAAGCTGTAATTCCAAATCAATAACAGGAAAACCCAAAGTCGCTTCAAGCTTGAATTGCGGAGAGAGCGTGGAAACATATTCCCAATCCTTTTGCAAAACGCCTGTGCTGCCCTTTTCTGACAGAGTAGCTCGAATTTCTTCAAGTTTTTTGCCGATTTTCGCTTCACACTTCTTACGCTTTTCTCCAAAAGTGCTTTTCCACTTTGCGAAAATTTCCAATCCCTTGAGTTGCTTGGGTGGATTGCGCAATTTCTGCTCCTCCGCTTTATAGATTTCCCAAGCCTGCGAAGGCGGAAGTTTTTCTGCCTCCGTCATCTTTATTTTCATTTCCGCATCGAAAGATGCATCTTGAAGTTTGGGGAAATCACTTGTCGCGTCGATTTTTCCGATCTGTCTGGCGATACGCAGCAAGATATTTCTTCTCGCCTCGAAAGTAGACTCTTGGAAGTGCTTGAGCGAAAAAAGTTTTTTAAACCTGCCTACAAGCGAGGGATATTCTCCGCGAACTGTTTGAAATTTATAAATTTGTTTTTTGCGCTTAGCTGCTTCTATCCTGATTTGTTTCATTCTCGTTTGCATTTTTTGCTTTGTTATTTCCAGCTTGCTTGCGTCGATTTTTTGAGGATTGTGTTGGTTATCATAGTGCGGCTCTATGAACTCGTACAACCAAAATAGTTTTTCATCCACCGCCTCGCTTGGCAGATTTTCAGCTCCGTAGCTTACCGTTTTTCCACCCCAAAGCGGAAGCCCATCCATCTCTCCCAAGAGAAACCCGTCTCTTTCATAAAGAAAGTCGGTTTTCATTCCCAAAACAAAATCTTGATACCGATTAAGTTCTTCTTCTAAGTCGTGGAATTTTTCGAAAGGATTATTGTCCTGTAAAAGCAGATTGCACTCCCTGCGAAACCTTTCTTTAATTTTTGGGCTGAGTGGGGAAGCTTCAACTTTTGCCAAAAATCCATCGCGTTTTTGCGCAGCAACCTGCGAGTAATCCATTTCGTCAGAGGCAAGTTTGGTGATTAATTCTTGTGAATCAAGCTTGGGAATAATGTTGTTCCAAAAAATTAGCATGGGCGTGGTAAATGTATTTAAAGAGCGAAATAATTTAAAATATGTATTTTTGATACTAGCACTCCTTTGGAAAATACCAAAACCCCTACCAACTAAAAAGTCCCCCGAAGGGGACTTTTTAAATTGTGGTCTAAGCGCACTCTATCAATCGCGGATGGCAAAATAATGCCGGGTTGCAACTGAGAGCTTAAAACGCCCTTTCCACACAGAAAGGTGTTCTCCTTTCCAAAAATATTTTGCCTCGCTTGCGTGGTTAGAGCCTCACGCAGGCTACTTTCTGTGTTTGTTTTCGGTGTAGCAAATTTTAGGTTTGCTGTTTGTTTGAAAACGCTGTTCGAAAGCGTGGTTTCGTGGTGGAGTGGTGATTTAGACCAACTCCATCGCGAAGCAAAACAGCCGAAGCTGTGGTTAATCAGCCGAGGATTTATTTAGAATCCTGCTGGTCGTCTCTGTCCAAGATTTGAAGGAAACACCTCATCTCGATTTCTCAGCGTTTCATATCATTGTATTCGTACTCTCTCGGGAAGTCAAACTTTTAGGGCTTGCTAGAGGACAAAAGCAATTGTATAAAATATTTATTCACCAATTTTTAGGCTTAAAAAAGGGATTTTTCATTTTGAGAAAAAGTCGGACAAAAAAGAAGTTATTTAAACTTGCTACTTTTTTCGCCCAATTTCGCTTATTTGCTAAAATCTCCCCGTTTGGAACTGATCCCTCTCAAATCTCGCCTAATTCAAGCCAAAGATAATCTTTTGGTTATTCTGCTGGAAAGTTTGAAAAATGCCAGCGAAAAAATCCTCGACGGCGATATCTTAATCGTGACAAGTAAAGTCGTCAGTGTAAGCGAAAACCGCTTTGCTGAGCTCAGCCCAACTTGCGACGCAAACAAAATCGCCAAACAAGAATCCGACTTTTGGCTGGGCGGTAACCTCTTCCCGCTCGCAATCAAAAATAGGATTTTGATTCCGCGCAGCGGCGTGGACAGCAGTAATGTCGAGATGGGAAAATTAATTCTGTGGCCACGAGATTCGTGGAAATCGGCGGAAAAGTTGCGGAGTGAAATTTTGAAAAAGTGGGGACTGCGAAATTTCGGAATCGTGATTTCGGATTCGACCTGCCGACCGCTGCGCTGGGGGGTGAGCGGAATCGCGCTCGCTTGGTCTGGCTTCGAGGGGGTCAGCGACGAGCGTGGAAAAAAAGATTTGTTTGGCAGAAAATTGAAAGTCACGCGCCGCGCAATCGCGGACTCGCTTGCCGCCGCCGCGGGAATTTTGAGCGGCGAGGCGGCGGAACGAATTCCTTTTGTCTTGATTCGCAGATCGGAAGTTCGTTTTACACAACGAACTCAAAAACCAAGACCTTTCCCGCCAAAAGAAGATTTGTTTGCCTCGATTTACAAAAAGTCTTTTCGCGATCTAAATTTTTGATTGTTCTGAACTGCTCCCTCGCAGCCAACGCACCCCGAGATAAACAAACGGCGTGTCGAGCGCGGCGAAAATAATTTTGAGAAGATAATACGGCAGCGCGAGCTGAAGAACAAAAAGCGCGTCGAATTTCGGAGCGAGATGGTAAAACGCGATAAACATAAAAACGAGTGTGTCGATGGCTTGCGACACCATCGTCGAAAGATTATTTCGCAGCCAAAGAAATTTTCCGTGAGTTTTGGTTTTCCAGAAATTGAAAGCCCAAATATCGTGAATCTGGGCGAGCGCAAACGCGACGATGCTCGCAAACATAATTCGCAGCGAACTGCCAAAAATGATTTTGTATTCGGCATCAAAGGTAAATCGCTCGGCCGGAGCGAGCCGAACAAAAATTGCGGTGTAAATGAAAACCACCACCAGCGTGATGACCCCCACTTTTACAAAATCGCGGGTGACCTTTTTGCCACAAACTTCCTCGACAATGTCGGTAATCAAGAAAGTGAACGGCGCCATGAAAATCCCAACCGAAGTCGCGATCCCAGGCAAATTGATAATTTTGCTGCCAAGAAAATTCATCCCGACCAGCAATCCGATGAAGAATCCGAGCAGAAGGCGAATTTTACTTTCGAGTTGCATGCGAAAAAATTAGACCAGCGGAGTTTAAAAAGAAAAAATCGAAAAGTAAAATTTTCGGAATTTTCCACGGAAGCGGGTAAAATCTCCCCGTTTTGACCTCTTCTAAACCTTTTCGCGTTGCAATTCTCGCTTCGACAAACGGCACTGATTTCAGCGCGATGTTGGAAGAGAAGCGGGACGGAAAACTGAAAGATGTGGAATTCGTCGGACTTGTCGCGAACAAAAATTGCGGAGCGGCAGAGCGAGCGGCAGCAGCAGGAGTGCCGGTTTTTTTAATTGATGGGAAAGCGGAAAACTTCCACGAGAAGCTGCTCGAAACGGTGAAGCAGCTTGAACCAGATTTAATTTGCATGGTCGGTTACATGAAGTTTTTGCGAGCGGATTTTTGTACCGAATTTGAAAATAAAATTTTGAACGTCCACCCTTCCCTGTTGCCAAAATTCGCTGGCAAAATGGATGGCAGTGTCCACGAAGATGTCCTCGCGGCTGGTGAGAAGAAAAGCGGAATGACGATTCACCTCGCGACAGCGGAAGTCGATGCCGGAGCAATTATTTGTCAAAAGGAAGTCGAAGTTGCCGAGTATGAAACCGTCGAGAGCTTGCGGGAAAAAGTACAAACGCTCGAAAAAAAATGGTATCCGGAGGTAATTCGGTGGTTTCGAGATGGGAAAATTTATTTTTAATTTTTGAATTTTTACAATTTTTAAATAAATCTCAATTTCTAATTTTTAAAAATTTAGATTTTGGATTTATTTAGAAAATTATCCGAAGGAGCCCCTTGAGGGCAAAATTACAAAATTAAAAATTATTCCCTCTCCTCCATCTCCCGTAACTTCGCCAAAATCTGCGGATGATTTTTGAGCGTGGGATCTGCCTCGAGTAATTTCTCCGCCGCGTCGCGGGATTTTTTGATCAACTCGTGATCGGTTAATTTCGCCACTTTCAAGTCGGGAATCCCCGACTGCCGAACTCCGAAAACTTCTCCTGGCCCTCGTAATTTCAAATCCATTTTTGCCAGCTCGAAACCGGACGAAATATTTTCCATCGCGTGCAACCGCGTACGAACTTCTTCTGATTCGGATTCGGAAAAAAGAAAACAGTAACTTTGCGCCTCGCCGCGACCGACCCTCCCGCGCAGTTGGTGAAGCTGCGCGAGTCCGAATCTTTCGGCGGCTTCGATTAGCATGATTGTCGCATTCGGAATATCGATACCAACCTCAACCACCGTCGTCGCAACCAGAATTTGAATTTCTCCCGCCGCGAAAGCCGCCATTGCCGCGTCTTTTTCTTTCGGACGAAGTTTGCCGTGCAGAAGTCCGAGTTTCAAATTAGGAAAAACTTCCTCTGACAACCTTTTGAATTCTTTTTTGGCAGATTTCACTTCGAGAACTTCCGACTCCTCGATGAGCGGACAGACGATGAAAACCTGCCGACCTTTTTGAACTTCTGATTCAATCCAGCGGTACGCCTCCCCCCTCTTTTTCGGCGGAATAATTCGAGTAATCGCAGGCTTCCGACCGGGCGGCAATTCGTCGATGATGGAAACATCTTGATCGCCGAAAATCGTGAGCGCGAGCGTCCGCGGAATCGGCGTAGCGGTGAGCGAGAGGATGTGCGGCGTGGAATTTTTTTTGATGAGAATCCGCTGCTCGACGCCGAAACGGTGCTGCTCGTCGATCACCGCGAGCGCGAGGTTGTGAAATTCAACGCGCGATTCGAGCAGCGCGTGCGTGCCGACGACGAGATCGAGTTCGCCGGATTTTAATTTCGCGGAGATTTCCCGCTTCTTTTTGGCAGGGGTTGAGCCAGTGAGCAGTTCGCCGCGAATGCCGAGAGGATGAAGCAGCTGAAGAAAATTGCGGAAGTGCTGCGCCGCGAGGATTTCGGTCGGCGCCAGTAGAGCCGCTTGGCAAGCGGCTTGGGAGGTTTGATGAATGGCTTGGGAATTTTGACCAGCAGCTTTTGCAGTCAAAAAAATCGCGAGTGCCGCGACGACAGTTTTGCCAGAACCGACGTCTCCTTCCAAAAGTCGATTCATCGGCAAATCTTTTTTTAAATCGGCGAGAATTTCGGCGGAAGAAATTTTTTGCGCGCGCGTAAATTTGAAAGGAATCTTCGCAGCGAATTCTGCCAGCAACTCCGGCGAATGCGGAATTCTTTTGCCCGAACCGGCAGCCCCTCGCCGCCAATCGAGTTTGCGAAGCAGCCCGCCGAGCTGCAGAAAAAAAAGCTCATCAAACGCAAGCGTCGCGCGAGCTTTTTCGAGCGATTCGAAGGAAGCGGGGAAATGAATTTGGCGAATCGCCTCGTCAAACTTCATTAACCCCCGAGATATCTCGGGGGTTAACTCGCCCATTGGGTCAGGTAATTTCGAGGTGTAATCGAGAAGCGGATAAATTTTTTCGCGCAACCACTTCGAGGAAATTAATTTCCCGTGCGAGCGGTAAATCGGAATAATCCGACCGGCGTGCAGCATCTCGTCGGAAATTTTTTCGAAGCTCCCACCGACGAGCGAAGGTCTGCCACTTCGCGAAATCTGAATTTTGCCGGAAATCGCAATCTCGTCGTCGTTGCGGAGAATGCGGGTAATGAAAGTTTGATTGAACCAAACAAGTTCGAGCTCGCCCTCATCTGAAACGAGTTTTGCCGTGACGAGAGTTTTTCCACGCGGAGTGCGAAACACGCGCAGTTTTTGAATTCGTCCGACAACCGTGTTTGTTTCATTCGGAATTACCTCGCTAATTTTGCAAAGCTGTGAAAAATCAGAGTGCGTTCGCGGAAAATAATTCAGCAAGTCCCCCACCGTCCGAATCCCGATTTCGGTCAAACTTTTTAGGTGGCGCGGAGTCGTGGCGAGAATTTCGGAAAGAGGAGTGTGTGAATCCATCGTGTTGATTTTACAAAAAATGCGAGCAACGTGAATCTGCCAGCCGAAATTTTACGGCTAGAAATTTTGTTAAAATTCGACCGTGATTGAAATCATTCCTCCCATCGCGGAATTGAGCGGAAGCGTGAAGCTGCCCGGCTCGAAATCCATCACGAACCGCGCGCTCCTCCTCGCCGCACTCGCGGACGGCGAGAGCCGAATTTCGGGTGCGCTGAAATCCGACGACACGAAATTCATGGCTGCCGCGCTCCGAAAATTGGGAATCAAAATCGATGAGCCGGACGACACGACTTTCGTCGTTTTTGGCAGAAATAGAAAATTGACGGAATCAAGCGAGCCGCTTTTCTTAGGAAATGCTGGCACCGCCGTTCGTTTCTTGACCGCCGCAGCGATTCTCGTGAATGGCAAGACAACAATCGACGGCGATGCACGAATGCGCGAGCGACCAATCGGCGATCTCGTCGACGCGCTCCGCCAGCTCGGCGCAAAAATCGAATATTTAGGAAAAGAAGGTTGTCCACCGCTCCGAATTATTTCAGATGGGAAACCGAAAACAACCGAAGAAATAAAAGTTCGACGAGATACTTCGAGCCAATTTTTGTCGGCGATCTTGATGATTCAACCGTTCACGAATATAAAAAAAGTTATCGCGATGGCGGCGATTGAAGATAAAAATTTAGTTTCACCGGGATATGTTTGGATCACCGTAAAAATAATGAAGACATTCGGAATTGAACTTGAGGAAAATAAGTCGGGTTTAATTTTTCAAACAAATAAATATTCACCTCAAAATTTTGAAGTCGAAGCAGATGCCAGTTCTGCAACTTATTTTTTGGCGGCCAAAAAACTTTTGAATCAAAAAATCGAAATTTCGAATTTACCAGAACCGTGGGAGCGCAATCCAAATTCAATTCAACCCGACACGCAAACTTTTGAAATCATTGAAAAATTTCCGAATTTACCGAGCGAAATTAACGGAATTAATTTTCCCGACGCAATCCCCACTCTCGCTGTTCTCGCCGCTTTTTCGGGACGCGAGATTCATTTTTCGGGAATTGCGAATTTGCGGGTGAAAGAGTGCGATCGAATCCACGCGCTCGCGGTGAATTTGAACAAAATAAAATCCGGACTCGCAGAGGAAGTTGGCGATGATTTAATTATTTTCGGCGACGCCGATCTCGCGCAAACTGGGAATCCCGCCGAAATCGAAACTTTCGATGACCACCGCATCGCGATGAGTTTCTTCCTCGCAGGTTTGAAAATTCCGGGAATCAAAATCGACAATCCCGATTGCGTCGCGAAAAGTTTTCCAAACTTTTGGGAAGCGTGGGAAAGTCTCGGCGTGAAATTTTTGAAATGAAAAATTTTGAAAAAAATATCGTCCTCATCGGAATGCGGGGCAGCGGAAAATCCGCGATTGGCTGCGTGCTCGCGAAGTTTCTGGACTTCGAATTCATGGATGTTGACCGCGAACTTGAAAAAAATGAGGGAATGAAGATTCCAGAAATTGTGGGGAAACACGGCTGGCAACATTTCCGTGATCTCGAAACGAAGTACGTGAAAAAAGCGGCAGTGAAAAATCAAGCGGTAATCTCAACCGGAGGCGGCGTGATTTTGCGAAAGGAAAATGTCGAAAATTTGAAAAAAAACGGGGTTATCGTTTTCATCCACGCTCCGCTCGACCACCTCGCGCGAAGAGTTTCGAGAAATAAAAACCGCCCGAGCCTCACTGGAAAATCTCCTCACGAAGAATTGGAGAAAGTGTGGCAGCAGCGGGAAAAAATTTATCGGGAAGCGGCGGATGTCGAAGTTTTTTTTGATTTTGAAACGAAAAATAAGAGGCTGATTTGCTGCGAAAATCAAAAATGATTTTGAAATCCGTCAAATCAACTCCACGCTTGAACGTGAAGTTTCTCGCAAAAAATTAATTTTCAAAAACAACAATCACCTCCCGTTCAAGCCGGACGCCGAATTTCTTGAAAACTTTTTCGACAACTTTTTTCTCGAGTTCGAGAAAATCGGAGGATGTCGCACCGTCGGCATTTTCGAAAAAATTGGCATGACGATTGGAGACGCGCGCGCCGCCAATTTGCAAACCGCGACAACCCGCAGCATCAATCAATTTCCATGCCTGCTTGCCTTCGGGGTTTTTGAACCAGCTTCCCGCTGTTTTTTCGAAAGGATGTTTCGTGAATTTTTCACGCGCAAGTTCCGCAACTTTTTGCTGCAAATCCTCCTCCGTTTTTTCGAGCGTGAATTCGGCTTCCACCAAAAAACTTTTCGCGTCTTGGAGCGCAGACTGCCGATAATTGAATTCCAAATCCTCGCGGGAAAGGATGACTGTCTCTCCGTCCGCATTTAAAACACGGATGCGAAGAATTTTGTCGCCAATCCCGTTCGCATTGCCGATGACCGCACCCCCGACCGTGCCCGGAATCCCCGCAAAGTTTTCCAAATTTTTCAAACCCCTCCGCGCGCACTCCGCCACGATCACCGCGAGCGGAACACCGCCCCCTGCCACCACAGAATTTTTTTTGAATTCCACCCCTCCAATTTCATTTTTGATGACAAGTCCGCGAAAACCCGCATCGGAAAAAAGAAGATTACTCCCTCCGCCAAAGATAAAGACCGGCAGTTTTTTTTTGCGAGCGAATTCAAGAGCTTTTTTTAATTCTTCCGTCGAACATACGCGCGCGAAAAAATCCGCAACTCCACCGACTTGCAAAGTCGTGAACTTGGCAAGCGAAATATTTTTCTCAATTTCCACGCTCGTCAATTTTTAAAGCTGCCGGAGCGAAATTCACAGCCATCTTTTTTTCGCGCAATTTTTTCCCGCGCGCGCACACTACGGCATCACGAACTGTAATTTCGTTCGATTTAATCCGTACGATTTGCGAAGAATTGATGAGTTTTTTTTCAGTCGAAATTCCAAGAATTTTTTTCGCCACATCAATTTTCGTGAGCATCCAACCGTTTGTTTCGAAACGAAAATCCACGACTGCACCGAGAAACCGTCGTGAGACGGTGAATACGCGATTGCCAAAAATCGGAGTGTCGAGTTTGATAATTTCGGCAATCCGAATAATCTCGTCCGGTGTCGCGAGCGCGTCCGGATTTTCGACCCAAATCGTGTCCGCAGACACTTTCGAAATATCAGCAATCGGCAGCAGCAATTGCTTGTCTCGTCGCGTGAAAATCGCGGAGATCTCGCCATTCGCAGGATTCACCACAAAATCGCCCACCCTTCCGAGCAGACCTTTGCTCAGCTGGTCGCGAATTGGAATTCCGAGAAATTCACGGAAACTTTTTTGCATCGGAAATCAATTTTAGCGCGAAGTCGGCAATCTTGAAATCAAATTCTGTTTCAAATAAATATCCTCTTCCGAATCTTTTTGATCCACATTCATCGCGAGTTTAAATATTTTTTTGAGAGTCTGATCGACAAGCTCTCCTTCTTCGTTTGTCCCTTTATCGGCACCGCAATCAATCGGCTCGACCGGAAACCTTTCGCTTATTTTCATGATTTTAAGATTAAGAGTTGTTTAAATTTAATTAAATTTTTCGAAATTTTCAAAGCACATTTTTTACTCAATCTTCTTGCTAAAATTCTCCGGTGCTTTTCGCTTCCCTCGTTTTCGCGCACTCTCCCACACCCTTCACTTACTCGAGCGAGCTGCCAAATTTAGAGGTGGGCGATCTCGTTGTCGCGCCACTTCGTGGAAAAGTTTTGAATGGCATCGTGATCGCGATTTCGAAGACATCGCCGAATTTTCCCGTGATACCTCTCGCAAAAATCGTACGAAAAAAAGTTTTGGCAGATTTTCAAATCGAGGCGGCGAAATTTATCCGCGAATATTATTCCGCCCACGCGGGAAAAGTTTTGAAGCTTTTCATTCCGCAGCGCGTGTGGAAAAACGAACCGCTGAAACGAAAAGCGAAAAAGAGTGAGATTCGAGAAATCAAGCAGCCAAAAAAACAGCTGACCCCCGACCAAAAAATTGCTTTGAAAAAAATTCTTGCAAGTAAAAAACCCGCGCTTGTGCACGGTATCACCGGCAGCGGCAAGACGGAAATTTATCTCCGCGCGATTTTGGAAGTTTTGCAATCGGGAGAACAAGCAATCTTGCTCGTACCCGAAATCGCACTCACCCCGCAACTGGTCGGCTATTTCGCCGCGTCGATTCCGAAAAATGAAATTGCGGTGCTCCATTCGAATCTTTCGGAGGGCGAGAAATTAAATTCGTGGGAGCAGATCCATTCGAACGAAGTGAAACTTGTGATCGGTTCGCGGAGCGCACTCTTCGCGCCGGCGCGAAAATTGGGGATGATCATCCTCGATGAGGAGCATGAATGGAATTACAAAAATAATCAAACTCCGCGCTACCACGCACGAGCGGTAGCTTTCGAACTCGCGAAAATTATCGGAGCCAAATTAATTTTGGGAAGCGCGACTCCCTCACTCGAAACTTATTTCGCGGCGCAGAATGGACGGCTCGAATTACTCGAACTTCCCGAAAGAGTGAATCGATCGAAGCTGCCGGAAGTGCGGATCGTGGATTTGCGGAATGAAATGAAGCGCGAAAATTTCTCGCCATTTTCGGAATTGCTGCAAGCCAAAATCCGTGAAAAATTGGAGCGCAAAGAACAAATAATTTTGTTGCTGAATAAACGCGGTTTTTCGAGTGCGGTGGTTTGTCGCGATTGCGGTTTTGTTTTGAATTGTCGAAGCTGCTCCCTCCCTCTCACTTTTCACCGCGCGCTGAATCGGTGCGTCTGCCACGGATGCGGATATTTCGAAATTCCTCCCGCGAGCTGCCCAAATTGTCATTCCGCCACGATCAGGTTCCTCGGAACAGGTACGCAAAAAATCGAGAGTGAACTGCCGAAACTTTTTCCGGGTGCGAGAATTTTGCGGGCCGATCGCGACACGACAAGTTTGCGCGGCAGCCATCAAAAAATTTATGAGGAATTTCGCGAAAGACGGGCGGATATTTTGATTGGAACGCAGATCGTCGCGAAGGGGCTCGACTTGCCGAATGTTTCGCTTGTCGGCGTGCTGCTCGCGGACATTGGTCTCCACCTCCCCGACTTCCGCGCCGGCGAGAAGATTTTTTCGCTGCTCACGCAAGTCGCCGGTCGCTGCGGACGGGGTGAGAAAGTTGGCGAGGTCGTGATTCAAACTTATTCTCCCGAACACCCCGCACTGCAAAATGCGCGGAATCACGATTACAAAAAGTTTTTTCGCGAAGAAATTGCGGAGCGAAAAAATTCTTTTTGGCCGCCATTTTCAAAAGTGGTGAAATTTATTTTTGTGGATGAGATCGAAAGAAACGCGAAACGAAATGCGGAAAACTTTGCGCAAAAATTGAAAGAGAGCGGCGAGAAGCAAGTTTGGACAGCTCCCGCGCTAATCGCGAAACTTAACGGAAAATTCCACTTTCATGTGATTTGGAAAGGTGGCGATCCGCGCAAGCTGCTCGCAAAAATCGAATTGCCCGAAAAAGCGCGAGTGGATGTCGATCCAGTGAACCTTTGCTGAGATGAAACCCTCCGAAGTCTCATGAGTGCGGTACGAAGGATGGGTGAATTTGAACCGAAGGATTATTCGACCGGCTCGAAATTAATCGCGAGAAGCACGGTGGCTGAAAGATTGTTTGGTCCGATCGCTGTAATTTCAAAAACATTCTCTCCGATCAAGAGATCATCTGAATCTGGGCTAGTAAAATAGCTCCACTCTCCGCTGCCCGCCATATAATTTTGAATCGGCATGCCATTCACGTTCACGGCTTCTGCACTCTCGCTCACTTTCCCGGAAATCTCCACCGGCACCTCGCTCACGGTAGCTCCATTTGTAATACCATTCACGGAAATTCCGAAAACCAGAGATCGATCCGAAACAGTTTCTTTCATTTCGGACGGAGAATGAAAAAGAGCGGAAGGTGTTTCATTTTTCGGCTGAATCTGCTGGCAACCGAGAAGCATGAAAGCAGCCGCGAGAAGGATGGAAAAATTTTTCATTTTGAAAAGAATTAACTTCCGAAAGTTTAGCAAAAAGAGAAAGATTGCTAAAATCCTTCCACTCGCATTTTTTTATGGCTTTTCCAAAAATCAATCCGAAGCAACCTTTCCCCTCGCTTGAGGAGAAGATTTTGGCATTTTGGGAGAAGGAAAAAATTTTTGAAAAAAGCCTCGCGCAAGATTCTCCTGCCGGTGAATTTAAATTTTTTGACGGACCGCCGTTCGCGACAGGACTGCCTCATTATGGACACATTTTGCAGGGGGTAATTAAAGATCTCATTCCGCGTTTCAAAACGATGCGCGGCTACCACGTGCCACGCGTGTGGGGTTGGGATTGCCATGGACTGCCGGTTGAGAATTTGATTGAAAAAGATTTGGGGTTGAAAAGCAAGCAAGAAATCGAGAAATTCGGTATCGCGGAATTCAACGAAAAATGTCGCGAGTCAGTTTTGAAATTCGCCGGCGAGTGGAAAAAAACGGTCAAAAGAATGGGTCGCTGGATTGACATGAAACACGCGTACAAAACGATGGATCTCGAATTTATGGATTCAGTGTGGTGGGTTTTTGGCGAATTGTGGAAAAAAGGACTGATTTACGAGGGATTGAAACCGATGCATGTCTGCCCGCACTGCGAGACACCGCTCTCGAATTTCGAAGTCGGGCTGAATTACCGCGATGTCACCGACCTCTCCGCGACGGCGAAGTTTGAGCTCGAAGACGAGCCGGGAACCTACCTCCTCGCATGGACGACGACGCCGTGGACGCTGCCTGGGAATGTGGCGCTGGCGGTGAATCCGGAAGTTGAGTATGTGAAATTTGAAAAAGACGGACAACTTTTTATCGCATCAAAAGATTTGGCAGCAAGTATTCTTAGCAATGCGAAAAAATTACCAACTAAAACACCAACACTCAAAAACGAAAATGTTGAATTAAGACCACGCGAAATTACTGATGCTAAAGATTGTTATGAAATTTGGCGCAATGCACCAGACAGCTTTTTTAAATGGTTGATTCCTGATCGACCGAAAAACTTCGAAGAAACAGAAAAGTTTTATCGCGAAAGCGGGAAGGATCTGGGTGATTTCACTTGGAGTATTTTTGTCGATGATAAATTTGCTGGCTCAATTGCGCGTGAAGCCAATGGAAATTTGGGCTATTGGCTCAATCCAGAATTGCAAAAACGTGGTCTGATGAGTGTTTCTATAAAACTAGTTTGTGACTGGCTGAGCGAAAACGGTATCAATATAATTTCAATCCCGATTTTGCCAGA
This sequence comes from Patescibacteria group bacterium, assembly GCA_043816245.1. Taxonomy (GTDB): domain Bacteria; phylum Patescibacteriota; class Gracilibacteria; order JAHISY01; family JAHISY01; genus JAHISY01. The sequence continues at coordinate 2,448 of JBDRIC010000132.1, read as the reverse complement.
CAACACTGCAAGTCAACGAGTTGCGCAAAAAAACGGTTTTGAGTTGGCGCGAAAAGAAATTTACAAAAAAAAGGAAGTTGTCGTTTATGAAAAAACTAAATCTAAAGTTCTCGAAACCAAAAAGGGTTCCGAACTCGTCGGCAAAACCTACAAACCACTCTTCGATTATTATCCCAACCTAGTTAACCCCCGAGATATCTCGGGGGTTAACGGCGACAGCAAAGACGACCACGAGGTGATTCCAGGAATGTACTTCATCACCTTCAACACGGAAAACTCCACCCCGACTTTTAAAGATGAAAAGCTGCAAGATACTTGCGCGAAGGCATTTCACGAAGTCGCGGAAAAAAATAATTACAAAATTTATGAATTAGCCGTGATGCCGAATCATGTCCATCTCGTGGTGGAAATCGAAGAAGGTGGAGAAAGCTTGCCGAAAACTTTGCAACAAATAAAGTGGTTTTCATCTTGTAAACTCAAAACCAATCCTTTAACCCCCCAGATATCTGGGGGGTTAACTACGCGGGTAGATAAAAAAACCGGGGAAGAATTCACCAAACTCTGGCGCAAAGGCTACGACAAAAAATTCATCTATTCTGAAGATGAGTACGCAAAAATTTCCGACTACATTCACCAAAATCCCGAGAAAAAAAACCTCCCCGCACAAAAATATGATTGGCTGAAAATTTTTGACGATGTAAACCAACCTGTTAAATTCCCCGAACAAAAGCCACAAGGATTTCGCATCGTCGCCGCCGATTTCGTCACGACCGACGAGGGCACCGGCATCGTCCACATCGCGCCGGCTTTTGGCGAGGACGATTACGAACTCGCCAAAAAAGAGAATTTGCCGATTATTCAAAATGTTTCGCTCGACGGAAAATTCACCGACGAGGTCACCGATTTCGCCGGAATCGAGGTGAAACCGAAAGACGACCCGACGAAAACCGATCGCAAAATTGTGGAATTTTTGGGCGACAAAATTTTTGCGAGCGAAAATTACAAACATTCTTACCCTTTTTGTTGGCGTTGCGAATCGCCGCTTTTGAATTATGCGACTTCGAGTTGGTTTGTCGCGGTCGAGAAAATCAAAAAAGATTTGCTCGCGGGAAATGAAAAAATCAACTGGGTCCCGAGCCACATCAAAAATGGACGCTTCGGAAAATGGCTTGAGGGCGCGCGCGATTGGGCAATCTCACGCAATCGTTTTTGGGGCGCACCACTGCCAATTTGGCGCTGCGAAAAATGTGGAGAAATGAAATGCGTCAGTTCACGCGATGAACTCGAAAAACTGAGCGGCAAAAAAGTGGATGATCTCCACAAACATTTTGTCGACGAAATTTCTTGGAAATGCGATTGCGGCGCAAAAATGAAAAGAGTCTCCGAAGTTCTTGATTGCTGGTTTGAATCCGGCTCAATGCCTTTCGCTTCGCAGTATGCAGTTAGCAGTAATCAGTCAGCAGAAAAAAATAAAAAAACTTCTGCCAACTGCCAACTGAAAACTGAAAACTGCACAGCGGATTTCATCGCCGAGGCGCAAGATCAAACGCGCGGCTGGTTTTACACGCTCCATGTTTTGGCAACGGCAATTCAAAATAAGCCCGCCTTTTCAAATTGCGTTTGCAGTGGACTCGTCCTCGCGGAGGACGGTGAGAAAATGTCAAAGTCGAAACAAAACTTCCCACCACCGGCGAAAATTTTTGACGAATTTGGCGCCGACGCGATGCGACTTTATTTAATGCAATCACAAGTAACACACGCAGAAGATTTGCGCTTCAGTGAGCGCGGTGTGGAAGAAACGCTTCGAAGCGTACTGCTTCCGCTTTGGAATACTTTTTATTTTTTCACGACGTACGCGAACGCCGACGGCTGGCAGCCGACCGATCTACCGGCGGAACTTTCGAATCCGCTCGACCGTTGGATTTTGAGCGAACTGAATATTTTGATTCGCGAAATGACCGATTCGCTTGAAAAATATGAAATTCAAAAAGCAGTTGCTCCGCTCGCGGCTTTTCTCGACGGACTGACGAATTGGTATGTCCGTCGCAGTCGTCGTCGCTTCTGGCGACAAGTCCGCCGTAGCCCGAAAGGCGAAGGCGGAAAAAGCGAAAATGATTCGGACAAAAACGAAGCCTACGCCACGCTTTTCGAAGTTTTGAAAACAGTCGCGAAATTGCTCGCTCCGATCACACCATTTTTAGCGGAAAAAATTTGGAAAGATTTGACCGGCGAGAAATCAGTACATCTCGAAAAATGGTCGGAAACCGACAAGTCGCGGATTGATGAGAACTTATCGGCAGAAGTGGAGGTAACTCGAAAAATTATTTCGCTTGGCTTGAAGATTCGTGCAAACGAAAAAATTAAAGTTCGGCAGCCGCTCGAAAAAGCAACGATCGCCCTCTCAAACTCGTTAACCTCCCACTTCAGTGGGGGGGACGGCGAACTTGA
>JBDRIC010000131.1:0-4883 GCA_043816245.1 Patescibacteria group bacterium | reverse complement strand
GTGTAGAGATCATAGCCACTACTCGCATCAAAAGGAATTTTGAAAAAATTCGCGTAGATGTTTTTTACATTTTCTTCGGATTTACATCCTCGCAGTTGTAAAATAAATTCTTTCGACATTTCATCCATTTTACCCTACCCGCCACCGCTTCACTTGCCAAAAAATACAAGATCGAAAAATATTTCGAAGAATTCAGAAACTTGCAAAAAACAAAACTCCCGCTAAAATCTTTTAGCTTTGCGCGAGAAAAAAGCGGAGATTGCGGAAAGCATTTTATTTTTTAACCCCCGCAAAAATGAATTCACAAACCCCCGGCAGCGCGATGAGCGCGCTTCTTGCTGAAGACCAAATCACTCCGCCACCGGAGCTCGGCACTTCTGTCACTGGAAAAGTAGTTAATATCCAAAACAGCAAAATTCTCGTGGAAATCGACGGAACTTACACGGGAATTATCTCGGGACGCGAGGCGGCAGATGGCTTCGATACAGCGAAAAAATTGATAGAAGGCGACGAGGTGAGCGCATACGTGGTAGGAGAAGAAAATTCGGATGGCTACTTTATTTTGAGCTTACGGAAAGCTTCGCGCGAGAAAGCGTGGGATAAATTGAAAGAAATGAAGGAAACAGGAGAAACCGTGGATGTGGTGATTCGCGAGGCGAATAAAGGCGGGCTGATGACCGAATTCAACGGAATCCGCGCATTCATTCCTGTTTCGCAACTCGCACCGGAACACTACCCCCGCGTGAACGGCGCAAATTCGAATGAAATCCTCTCGCGATTACAGAAATATATCGGTGAAAAATTTACAGTGCAAGCGCTCACCGCAGAGGCGGATGAGGGAAAATTAATTTTCAGCGAAAAAGCCGCACTCGGCAAAAAGCGAAATACTGCGATGAGAAAATTAAAAATCGGGGACAAAATCGAGGGAAAAGTTACCGGCATCGTCAATTTTGGAATTTTTATAATGTTCAATGATTGTTTGGAAGGACTAGTGCACCTCTCGGAAATCGCGTGGGGAAAAGTGTCTGACGCGGCGAATTACGCGCGCGTCGGCGAGACGAAAGAAGCAGTGATTATCGGTATTGATACCGATAAAATCTCGCTTTCGATGAAAAGATTGACTCCTGATCCGTGGTTGAAAAATGTAGAAAAATTCACAGTGGGAGACACTGTAACTGGCGAGGTGGAAAAAATCACTCCTTTTGGGGTACTCGTGAAACTCGCAAATGAGATGAGCGGATTGCTTCATACCTCGGAAATCACAGAGGAGGACAAAGAGAAAATTGCTTTCACGGTGGGAGAAAAAGTGAGTGCAAAAGTGATCGAAATCAATCCGGATGATCACCGCATCGCGCTTTCGATGAAGGGGTTGGCTGAAGCAGATAAACCGAAGAAAAAGGGAGCTGTGAAAAAATCGGCAAAAAAGCAAGAAGATGGCGAAGCCGAAGATTCCGCGAAAGATAAAAAATCCACTGCGAAAGAAAAGAAAGTCGAGAAAACGAAAGCAAAGAAAAAAGAAGAAACTAAATAATATCGGCAAAGTTAACCCCCTAGATATCTGGGGGGTTTCTAGAAACGTCTTACTGCACGGAGCATTTCTGTGTCTTTTTTAGAACCCGAATTTAGCTATTCTAACTAAAAACTTGACATCTCGGTATTTTTTTTGTAAGCTCATCCCCTTTTTATCTTCACATGTTCCCTAAAATTTTTACGCGCTGCTGGATTGCTTCATTTGCAGTTCTCGCGATTCTCATGGTCGCGGTGGATGTGAATACTGCGAGTGGATTTCTTAAAGAGGAGAAGTTGTATCCAGTGGAGAATTTCACCGCGATCAATCCCCCGCTGATTTTTCCGGAAAAACCGAAGTTAGAGGCAAATCCGTTCATTCCCGACCTGCCTGAAATTCCGAAAATTTCAAGACCGATCGAAAATATCGCGGAGTTTTCGCGAAAATTTGATGCGCGGAATTTGAAGGTGGAAATTCTCGCAAGCAGCCACGAGCTTGAAAACAAGGAAGTTCAAAATTGCAAAGCTCTTCTCGAGCAAACCCTCGCGACAATTCCGGAAGATCTCACCGCGAGTCTTGATTCGATGAAACTTTTCTTTTCGAAAAAAAGTCCGCGCGGACTTTCAAATTCTCATCTAGTCGAGATCCGCTGCGGAAATTTGGAAGAGAATGAAATTATTTCAGTTTTCGTCCATGAACTCGGACACATCACCGATCTTGGCGGTTTAAAAGGAGCGAGTTTCGCGCCGAGCGGTTTCGCGGACGGAAGTCTGAAAATTCCGGCGGACGATCCGAGCGTGCGGTTTTACCAGCTGAGCTGGAAAGATGAGCAGACGCAAAAATTCATGGCGAAACGAGAGGATTTTGTGAGCGGCTACGCGATGAGTGATCCGTTTGAAGATTTCGCGGAGAGTTTTAATTTTTATATTCTTCACGGAGAAGATTTTCGCGCGATCAAAGAAGAGAGTAATATTCTTGCGCAAAAATACGATTTCATGCGGGACGAAGTTTTTGGCGGAGTGGAATTCGAGAGTGAGCGAAGCACAAAAAACGGGAAGCGGGTGTGGGATTCTACGCTGCTGGAATTCGATCGGGAGGAGTTTTTCGCGCGAGGATGATTGCTATTTCAATCTCTCTTTCTGGAATCGCGGGAAATGCATACGAGGATTTTATTCCATAATTTCCTCTATTTTTTCTCGGTGAACATTGATTATTTCTTTTAATTTTTCTTGATCAGCCAAATCAAATGATTTTCCTCTCTCTAAAATTTCCGCTACTCTCTCGATAAATTTACGAGCAAAAAATTCAGCAGCATCGATTTGATCTTCTTTGACATCAGCGGAACTACCATCTGGGTTTACCGCATCGATGATTGTTTTGATCAAGATCTTTTTCCTCTCTCGATCCCATTTCGAAGCTTCCTCTTCATCTTCGAAAATACCCGATCCGATAACCGTTTCAAAGCCGAGCGACAGTAATTGGAAATAAGTTGGTTTGTATTTATTCTCACGACTCCTCTTCTTCTCTTCCTCGCTCAAATTTTTTCCTGGTTTAAACAACTCGTGTGTCCGATTATCCGAAAGTCTTTGCCAATCCGCCATGATTTCGCACATCTGTTTAAGCCCGGATGATGCGAGTTTAAAATTCAGTGACGCTTTTACTTTATCTTTTTCCATCTGATTTAAATGAATTTAGAATTGGAAAGTTCGGCTGTGATCACTGCCCGAATCCTGGAGCTTCCGCCCGCACCGCTTCTTGCAAATTTGGAGTGAATTCAATCGTGTAATCAAAAGGCGAATTATCCGCACTCAATTTTTGATCCATCGGCTGCCGGTCGATTCTCCGCGGAGCGTACCAGCATTCCGTGGAAACCACGAGATTTTCGCCACTCATTTGCAAATCTTTCACCGTAAGCGAATTCGTTTCCCCGCTGTCCAATCTCGCGGAAAGGAAAGTCGCAGACAAGATGTCACCGTTTGCCGGATTGATTTTCGCAATTACCGCAATCTGATTCCCCTCTCCCTCGCCGTATTCACTCAGCCAACCATACTTCGCGAAGCGGCGGAAATCGTAGTTTGAATTTTCTTCCACGCCCCGCGAGGTGAAAACCGCAAAAAGCGTTTCCTCGTCTGCAAAAAGCAGACCATAGCCGACACTCTCGTCGGCGGAAGTTTTGTAATCGCGGCGAACCCAATCCTGCTCCCCGTTCGTGAAACTCACGAGCAGCGGATTGAGATTCGTCGGTGGAAAGCTCTCGTAACCGGCGTAAATCCTGGTGTTGTTAAATTTTGCTGACAGTCCGCCACGAGCTGCCACCGCCGTTTCATTTTCTAGATCGATATTCGTGAAGTCGGGAGCGAAACTCACCGTAGCGGAAGAAGCCGCAGAAACGACAACTATGGCTGAACTTGAGCCGTTTTCTAAAAATAATGGACTGATTGTTTCGAATTCGGAAATGTAATGATCGATAGCTTCGTCAAAACTGGAATTGCCGAGAATTTCAAAATGTTCTTGAATTTTTTGCAGCGCCACAACGTAATCTTGCAGCGTGGAAAGTTCGAAACTTTTTCCGTTAAATTCGAGAATCGGTCTTTGCGACCAAAGTCCGCCACTCACCGACCATTCGGTAATCCGTAAATTCGTGAAAGCGGTGGCGGGAAAATCGATGCTGCCAGCCATGATCTCGGAAGGAGATTTTGAGAAATCGAAATTTTCAACGAGAGAAGAGTCAAAAAGATTTTCGCCGGAATTTTTCAGAACAAGAATCCGGAAAATCATTTCGGCGGCTTCACCGCGAGTGAGACTGTAATTCTCCGAAAAAATAGATGTTTCCAACAACTGCTGACTGCGGATTATTTGAGCAAAAGGAGCGAACCAGTCTTCGTCTGCCACGTCATCAAATTTCCGCGAGTCGGTGAAGCCAACACCGAGCGCGGTGAGCAGAATTTTCGCAGCCTCGGCGCGATTGACTTGATTGGCTGGTCGGAAGTTCCCGTCAGAATAGCCGTTGAGCCAGCCTTCATTTTTTGCGAAACAGACAAAAGGGGCAAACCATTCCGCAGCGACATCCGGAAAACAGTCGCGAAATTTATTCGCATCCGGCTGTATCCCGCGCACCAACGTGACGAGTTTTGCAATTTCCGCACGATTGATTTTTCCTTCCGGTCGAAAGGTCTGACTCGAATATCCGTTCAAAACCGCGTGCTGCGCGAGGTAATCGATTGCTTGTTGATTGGAATGACTGCTGTCCACATCGAGAAAAGCTAGAGCGGTGGAAGAAATCAGAAAGGCTGCCGTAGCTGCGAAAATTTTATGCATTGCAAAAAATTAAATAGAGTTTATTTTAACAATTCTTTTCGAGAGAAAGCAAGTTTGG
>JBDRIC010000130.1:0-2558 GCA_043816245.1 Patescibacteria group bacterium | reverse complement strand
TGGGTTAACTACTTTTAGAGTTTACCGCTTCAAACAGCTTTCGAGAAACTTAACCGCTTCCTTTCGCGAGCCCACGAGTTCTTCGATTTGCGCGTCTTTTAGGATTCGTTTCAACCTTCCCACTGCCGGACCTTTCGCGATGTGTAGCTCGCGGATAATTTCCTCGCCGTTCAAGAGTTCGCGTGGCGGCGGAAGTAATTTTTCCTCTGCATGGGTTTTCCATCCGCGGACGATTTTTCGATGCAACGAAAAATTTGCGGGCGAAGTTCCGCGGATGTCCGCGGCGGTGAGTTTCACGAGATCGGTGAACCACGGATGCATGAAAAATTCATGCTGGCGAGCTCCGCGCATTTCCGGGATTTGAAAGAAGTCCATGTGGTGTGCAATCAGCCACACGATTTTCGCGCGCGTCGCGTTGTCAAAACGAAAACGGTGGAGAATTTTTTCTGCGAGCAGCACGCCTTTCTCTGCGTGAGAAGGATATGAAATTTCGTCCGCAATCTCGCGAATCGTCTCCGCTTTTCCAATATCGTGAAGGAGCGTCGCCCATGCTGTCGCGAGATTCGCCGATTTCGGCAAACTCGAAAAAGCCGCGAGCGAATGCGTGAAACAATCGCCCTCGAGGTGGTATTTCTGCGGCTGCGGTAGCTTCCGCAATTTCGTGAGTTCGGGAATCAGAATTTCCAAAATTCCAAATTCTTCCAAATCGCGCACCGCTTTCCCGCGGTTTTCATTTTCAAAAATTTTCCCCAATTCGTCGCGGATCCGCTCTCCTGAAATTTGCAGCAGCAGCTGCGCGTTTTCGCGAATCGCATTTTTCGTTGTCTCCTCGTACTCGAAATTCAGCAAATTCCGAAACCGTACGCCCCGCAAAATTCGCAAAAAATCTTCTCGCACTCGTTCCTCCGCATTTCCGATGAAACGAATCAGCCGCTTTTTCAAATCTTTCTCGCCGTCGACGAAATCGAGCACGCGATTTTTCCGCGGATCAAAAAACATCCCGTTCACCGTGAAATCCCGCCGCCGCGCGTCTTCCTCCGCATTCGTGAAAAAAACTTCTCGCGGTCTTCGTCCGTCATAATCTTTTTCTCCGCGAAAAGTCGCCACCTCGAACGCGTGCTTCCCAAAAATTACGAGCATCACCCCGAACTCCCGCCCGATCGGATGCGTTTTTTCAAAAAGTTTTTCAACATCGTCCGGCTTCGCATTCGTGGCGATGTCGATGTCGCTCACTTTCCGATTCAAAAGCTGATCGCGCACTGCCCCTCCGGCGAAGTAGGCGGTGAAGCCATTTTGGTTGAGGACGCGGACTATTTTTTCTGCAGACTTGAGCACTTGATTTAGTGAGTTGATAAGAATTGAGGATTAAATCCCAAATGCCAAGCACCAAGCACCAAATAAATCTCAAGCATCAAATCCCAAATATTTAAAATTTCGAAATTGGAATTTGGAATTTATCTTGTCCTCCGTAGTCCCGATCGCAATCGGGACGAAGGATGGATTGGAATTTGGAAATTGACTATTGGAAATTTTTGCAAGTGGTTTTTTTTATGGTGCGTTCAATTTTGGGACGAGGCAATTAATTAGGCGAGCGGGTATTTTGCATTTTACGCTATTTTTTGCTAAAATTATTCGAATTAAAAACAAATTTGCGCGTGAAAATAAAAAGATTTTTCGGAATTTTGATTATCTTGCCGATTTTGGCGGGGCTGTTTTATGGGGTGGCGGAGGCAGCGGAATGTGATTCGAAGACAGATTGTGAAGAAACTCTTGGAAGATGGCAGCCAGAACTAGATAATCTTGTTGCTATCCACGAGGCTTTTCTTGATTGCTGGAACGAGTGTGGTGATTGTGATTGTGATAGTGATGGTGGGGATAAATATTGCATGGCGTGGTGGTATGATTGTACAACCGACAAACGAGAGAAGGGGGAAGGTTGCAACACTGTTTATAGCGATGCAGAGACCAAAGCTAATAACTACAGGGATCTCAGTGGACAAAAAGATATTGAGGTTTTATTTGATATCGGCGACGAGCTTCAAGAATGGCGAAAATTTTATGGAAATGAAATAACAGCGCTAAAAATATACCTTCATAGCTTCAAAGAGGTGGATGTAAAAAATATCCTCAAAATCAGCAATAAAGATAGTGAGGGCAAGACAACACAAGAGCAAGCTGTTTTTTCCGATGCGAAGAGTTTTCTTGGCGGAGTGATCGACCTGCTCATCAAAATGGTGGGAGTGGCGGCAATTGTTTTTCTCGTGATCGGAGGTTTCCGGCTCGTGGTGGCTGCGGGGAATGACAACGAGATTCAAAAAGCGAAAAGTATGATTCAATATGCGGTGGTTGGTTTGGCGGTTGCGCTGCTCGCGTACATCATCGTGGCGGCAGTGCAGGGAATTCTTTATCGCTGAGGTCTGAAGAAACTGGAACACATAGGTAACACCCTAATTATCTAAACTGTTACCTATGTTTACTTCAATCTTCCCTTTCAAATACACACCGTGTAAGTCCGAAGTAGAGCGCTGGCGTAGCCAAGCGCAGAGCATAGGACTGTC
>JBDRIC010000129.1:0-2941 GCA_043816245.1 Patescibacteria group bacterium | reverse complement strand
GGTTTTTGATCGGTTGGAGGCGGAATTTGAATTCAAAAAAATAAATTATATCTGCAGCTCCACTGCGTCTGAAGAAGAAAAAATGAAAGCTCGCGAGAGTAGCGTGCGAGAAATTATTTCAAAAAAACAGAAAGAAGAGGAAGAAAAAGCAGATGAAGAAATGCGCACTTTCTCAGGAAGTTTGAAAGCTCTCGCAAAAATGAAAATCACGGAAAAAGAAAATGATGATGATTCAACGGAAAATAATTCGACGAAAAATCTTAAAAAATTCTCAAACGAAGGCGAGGAAGATCTCACCAAAAAGACTGAAGCTGATTTCGCGCAATCTCAAAAAAGCGAAGAAGGGATTGAGAAAGTTAATTTGGGAGCGGATGAGGAAAATGAAGATGGTCAAGAAGAAGTTAGAAATGAAAAAATCGGGGGAAATGTAAAAAACGGCAAACTTATTTCTCATGGTAAAGTCCAAATTTGGAAGGAGAAATTCATACGCCTTTTTTCAAATTTTTCGAGAAGAGCTGCAGAATTTTATTATTATTTCACAGAAATTGTAGCTCCTCCGAAAGGAAAAACGCGTGACGATGGCTGGAGAAAAATGAAAAAATTTCTTTTTCCATTGAAAGATTCTACCGAAATTGCAAAAATGAAAAACGAGGCGACAATGAAACGGAAAGCCTTTTTCGAACGCCTTTGGATTTCTTTGGAAGAGGTAGTCGATGTGCTTGCAGCGGTTTTTCTCGCGTACTTCATTCTCGGAATGCTTTCGCTTTATATCGAAATTCCGAGGATTAGCAAGCTGGCAGAAAACACGTTACGCGGGAATTTTACAATTCCTTTTTTCGCGGGGGCATTTATTTTTTTTCGTTTATTGCTTTTAATTCGCGAAAAATTTACAAGCTGGAGTTTTCTCCGCACTTTACTGCTTTTTATCGCGGGAGGTGCGGTAATCGGATTTGCGGGGGTGAATCTATTTTAAAATTTAAAATCGATTGGCGCGGCGCATCTCGAGAGGGTAAAATCTAATCTCGATGTGGCCTTTTTTAGAAATTAGCGGAGTTTTTCTTCCGACTTACAATCTCGCTCTCACGATTGGGGTTTTGGCGGGAGCTACCCAACTTTTTTTTGCCGCGCGAAGAAAACGCATGATTCTCCAGTTTCTCGCGGATAATTTTTTTATCTTGCTTTTTGCCGCTCTTGTCGCCGCGCGACTGGCGGAAGTTTTGCTTCATAATTATTCGCTGCTCGAGTTTCCGTTTTTTTGGGCAGAAAATGGCGGATTTGATTTTTTCGGTGGGGCAATCGGATTTCTCATCGCTCTCGCGATTCTCTCGCGCCGCTACAATGAGAATTTCTTCAGCTGGCTCGATCTCACGTTGCTAGCGACTGCTCCCGCACTTTTTTTTCACCACATCGGCACTTTCCTCGTAGGCAGCGCGTACGGGACTCAAACTGCACTTCCATGGGGAGTTACTTTTACGAATCCCGAAGCGGTGGGTTACTCCACTCTTCCGATTCATCCCACGCAAATTTATGCGGCGCTGCTCGTCCTTGGACTTTTTGTTTTTGCTTCCGCAATTTTCAAAAATACCGCCAAAACCGGCAAGGCTGGTATCTTTCTTCTCCTTACGCTTTCAATCGCTTATTTTTTTCTCGATTTTTTACGAGGAGATAGCGCGCCTACTTTTGGTCTCCTTCGCGCGAGCCAATATTTCACACTCACTCTTGCTCTCGTAGCAGCTATTCTCGTAGTAAAAATAAAGCAAAGCACATATGAAGCCCGAAGTGGCGAGTTTCAAATTCACCCTAAAAACTAATGAATGAAGTTCTAGATTATCTCGTAAATTTTCAACCTAATGATTGGTTCGGGATTAGCCTGCGTGGGATTTTCGTTTATCTTTTTGTGATCTGGATTGCAATCGTGATTTGGGTGGCGCGCGATAGTGTGGGGAGAAGCAAGAGTCTTGTCTTCCAAGTCTTCGTGATCTTGCTCACAATTATTTTAAATATTTTTGGTTTGTTGATTTACCTCATCGTCCGCCCTCAAAAAACTTTAATCGAAAGATATCACGAGGATCTCGAGCATCGCGCGTTGGTCGAAAACGAAGAACTTTGCCCGAAATGTGAGAAACCTCTTCCGCTCGTTTTCCAATTTTGTCCCCACTGTGGAGAGGAAGCGCGCAAGTATTGCAAGAAGTGCCACAAACTTGTTTCCAAAAGTTGGAGCGTGTGCCCGTACTGCGGAAATAAAAAATCTACCCAAAAAAAAGTGGAACCTAAATAAAGACAAATCGTAAAAATCAACTATCATACCGCTTCGCAATATAAACATTACAGTCTAAGTTTTTGCAAATTGGTTTTATTCCTAAATTCTAATCTTTTAAACACCGAAGCTACGCGGCATTGATAGCTTTTTTATTGCGAATTGGTATCACAACCCCATTTGTTTGCGGAGCTTGTCTGCCTCATCATCGTCTTTCTTTTTTTTGTCTTCTTGTTTCGCCTGTATCTCGATATCATTCCAGTCATTTTTGTGCTTTTCCTCGAGAGCTTTGAGCTGGTTTTCGTGTTTTTTGTTCAGCTCAGAAAACTTTTTTTGTTCCTCTTCAAAAATACGCATCAACTCATCGATCTGATACTGCGAGAGTTTCGGGATACTCGTGATAATTCTTTGTTTTTCGGTTTTGGTCAGTGAAATTGATTTCGCGAGCAATTCTAAAAATTTCTGCTCGTCGAATTGCGTGTTTGGATGCGCTGGAATCGGTACGCTCGTGATGAAGCTATGGTCATCGCCGCCCGTGACGAATTGATCTTCACTCAGCTCGTCATCGCTTTGGAGAGGAGAGGAAGCCTTTTTTGGAGGAGTCGCGCCCTCATTCTGCGGAGGCTGCTTTCCCTCATCTTTCGGTGAAGAAGGCGTGGCAGTATCCTCGTCGCCGTCGGTGGC
>JBDRIC010000128.1:0-3390 GCA_043816245.1 Patescibacteria group bacterium | reverse complement strand
ATTATGGAATCCGCCGTGGCGGACAGGAATCTCCAAATATTTTCTCAAACTGTTTTTCTCCTGATCCGTGAATTATTTTAGTTTAATCGCAACGATTTCCGATTTACTGCCAGTGCGGAGCGTCGGTCCCCACACTCCGGTGCCACTGGAAATATAAACTGTGAAACCATTTTCTTGGTGCAAACCATATTCGTACCCGTCGTAAATCCATTTGGCGAGGAGTGTGAAAGGGAAGATTTGACCGCCGTGCGTGTGACTCGAAAGTTGCAAATCAATTCCCGCATCCTGCGCATCCTGAAAATCCACATTGGGCTTCCAGTATAAATTTTGATGTTGGATTTCACCTTCACCGATGCTGGTAGAAGAGTGAAAAAGCAGAATATTCACTTTTTCGCGATCGAAACTTGGATTATTCTCGATAATTTTGCGGATATTTCTGCTTTCGCCATTCCCAGGGTGGCTGATTCCAATCAGCTGTAGACCAGCTAGATCAACTATCTCATCCTCCAAAATGCGGATGTTAAGTTTGCGTAAAATTCTCAAAGAATCTTCAGTTCCACGGTAGCCTTCGTGATTGCCAGTCACAAAATAAACTCCGTTTTTAGTTTTAATCTCGTTCAACAGGTGGATGTATTTCTCGATTCCATTCGCGCTGCCATCTAAGACATCTCCAGTAATTACTACTATTTCCGCATCGAGCTGATTGATTTCGCTGATTACTTTTTTCAAAAAGCTTTCGCCCAAAACACCCCCCAAGTGTAAATCTGAAATTTGCACGATTGTTTTGCCGCTCCACGCTTGGGGGAGATTTTCAAGATTAATCTCAATATTTTTCACGACAGGATGAAAAACATTCCAAGCTCCAATCAAGGAATAAGTAATCGCACAAAAAATTACAATCTTGCCGACAAGTTTGAGATTCAGTTTTTTCCGAAAAATTCTCACCACACCGATCACTATCCACGCGACAAGTATCATCCAAATTAAATTCAACAAAATTCCGAACCACACCCCGAAACCCAAGCTAAAAATTTTTGCTAATAAATTTTCTTCTCGGCGCAATAAGACAAAAGAAGCGATAAACCCTAAAAACAAGAGCTCCAAAGCTAAGCGCAATTTTAGCCGTGTTTTTTTGTTTTGAATTACAAAGGCACGAATAAAGAAATCATAAACTACGAAGTGAGAGGTCAATAAAATCGCGAGAAGAATCTGGAAAAACATTGCGCTTATTCTAGCCTATGCTCCTATTACACCGACTGGATCAGGTCGGCTCGCTTTCAGCGCGGGACAAAAACCGAAAAAGATTCTGACAAATACCGAAAAAACAAAATTCGACTAAAATCGAAAGGGGGAGTGAATGAGGTGCTAGTCTTCGGGATTATTCAAAAGAGGAATTCTAATCTCGCCGAGACAGATGCCGATCACGCTTTTATTTCTCTCGAGTTAAGTCGGAATTTTTATTCCACCCCTTCTTCCAACTCTTTCGTTTCCTCAAGCTGAATTTTGATTTTACCGAGCACATTCCGCAAAACAAATTCCGCAAACTCCTCCGTTTTTTGAAACTCGATTTCTAACTTCTTCTTCTCAAAAAAATCGCGGAGAATGAAGGCGGTGAGTTTCCACAAGCTCGGAAATAGTTTGTCTTCCGGTGAAATCGCAGTCGCGAGGAGGCGGGTGGGCTGCGTGAGTCCGAATTCCAGTAGCCCAAAACTCCACACGTCGAGAGTCTGCTTGATTTCCGGCGGAAATTTTCCGCCCGTCGCGAGCGCGCGGTTTCCGGCTTTCGGAGCTTCGAGCAGCTGCGCGGATTCGTCGAGCATCATCTCAAATTCTTTTTGCGCCTCCGCCTCGACGAGCGCGAGAATTCCAAGAATGAGACCGGCGGGAATGTTGTGATCGAGGCAGCGGGAAATCAATAGCATCACCGCGGTATTCGAGTGGGTTTGCAGGAATTTCCCGATTACTTTCGCGAGTCGATCATCTTTCGCGCGCGCTTTTTGCTCTGCCTTTTTCAAAGCTTTTTGGGCTTTCTGCGTTTTTTTAAATTGATCGCGAAAAACTTCATCTGAAGCTTCCGCCGCTTTTGCGCCGGATTCTTCGTTGTCGAGCGGAGACAAGTTTTCAATTCCCATTGTTTTCCAAACGATGTGATTAAAAATTCCAAATTACAAAACCCAAATCCCAAATAAATTCCAAAATCCAAACTTCGACCGAAACTGCAAAGAACTGAGAACCATGGACCATGAACTAAATTTACTCTTCGTTTTCTTCCAGCTCGCGGATTTTATCCTCGATTTTTTCGAGTACCTGTTTCGCCTTTTTTTTCAGAACCTTTTTCGTTTTTTTCGGAGCAAATTTCAATCCCAAAACTGAAGCAATCGCGCCGCCGATTATTAAACCGGCGAGCAATTTTCCGCCTCCGCCTTTTTCGGAATTTTCATCTTGTTCAGTCAAATTTTAATGATTTAAAGAATCCATTCCCCAAATTTGGTAAATCCAGCGGTAAATCATTTCTGTCACAGTGATGAAAATTCCAAAGAAAAGCCAGGTCGTGGGCAAAATTGTAAATAAAACTATGGTTGCTCCCTTCCCGCCACTGCCGCCCACCGCCAATTCTGCCGCCGAGGAAAAATCTTGTCCGAATTTGTAAATCAGCATATTCGTGATTATCGTGGCTAAAACGGCAAATATAATTCCGTAAATTGCGATGAAATTTTCGCGCGGCGACTGTGAATTCGAAAGCTCGAGGGTAAACATGCTGGCGAGCGCGGCTACCACGAGCTGGAGGGAGGAGATAAGGAAGATTATTTTTAAATTTTGTGCGAAGCCGATTATTCCAAAAAAGTAAACAGGGAGAAGAAAAATAAAAATCAGAATATTCAGCGAAATGATGTGTTTGATTACTCCTCGAATTTCCGCGTATTTTTCGCGATCCAACATTCCAAAAAGAAAAGCACCCAAACTGTTCGCGACGAGACCAGTGATAAATCCCATCATGATTGCTGAAAATATCACAAAAGGTCCGGTGACGCTTCCGCTGTCCATCGTTCCGAGACCGATGAGTACGAAAATCAACAGAACAAACATTCCGACAATGCCCACGCCGAGACCTGAAAGAGCTTTGAAAAATAGAAGTGAGAATTTTACTTCGCGAGGAGGAAGGAGCATTGTTTGGGGGATTAGAAAATTTTTAATTTTTACAATTTTTGCAATTCCTGCCTGCCGGCAGGCAGGTTTAAATAAATCTTGATTTACTAAACTTTAGATTTTTTTGAATATTCTGCGGTGGAAAATTATCAGCAGCGTTATTCCAATCGTGAGGGCTGCGTCTGCGAGATTGAAATTCGGAATGATGGAAAGCGAGATGAAATCAGTGACTCTTCCGAAGAA
>JBDRIC010000127.1:0-5108 GCA_043816245.1 Patescibacteria group bacterium | reverse complement strand
CACACTTTCGATAAGCTTTACATTATCTTGTTTTTTGAAGAATTTTTCGATTTCTTTCCATATATTTTTATCAACATCCCTTATTCCATTTGGGATTGTTGGATATACAGAAAAAAGATTATCTAAATAATTTCTCTGATTTGCATATTCGACGCTAAGCTTTGTCCAATAATTCATAGTTGTTATTTGTATTCAGTATAACTAATTTCTTATAAAACTAAAATCGTCTACTCGCTCAAACAACCTCCTCCCAATCCTTAAAAAATTAGCTCCCTCCTCCACCGCGATCTGCCAATCGCCGCTCATCCCCGCGCTCAAGTTTTTGAATCCAAATTGATCATTCAGTTTTTTAGCTTGAGCGAAAATTTCACGTGTTTTTTCCGCATCACCAAAAACTCCCATCACCATCAGACCTTCGATTTTGAGGTTTGGCAGTTTGCGAATTTCCGCCACCGCTTCCGCTAAATCATCTTCAATGAATCCGGATTTTTGAAATTCGTGAGCGAGATTCGCCTGCAAAAAAATGGGAAGAGGCGAGTTAACAGCTGAGTCCAAAATCTTCGCGACTTTCACGC
Source organism: Patescibacteria group bacterium (assembly GCA_043816245.1). Taxonomy (GTDB): domain Bacteria; phylum Patescibacteriota; class Gracilibacteria; order JAHISY01; family JAHISY01; genus JAHISY01. The sequence continues at coordinate 4,533 of JBDRIC010000127.1, read as the reverse complement.
TTCCCACACTCTGCACCACATCGAAGTTTTGCGCGATTTCTCGCGCCTTATTCGACTGAATGCTGCCGATGAAGTGTTTTTCACAGGGAAGCAGATTCATCCCTCCAGTGAACTGGGGGGTTAATTTTATGAGAGCTTCCCGCAGCCGGTTTTCGCCGATTCGCGAAACTCCCGCTGCGAGCAATTCATTCACCTCGTCCGCAGAACGATTTTTCGTGATCACAACAAGAGAAATCTCGGAGGGATCTCTGTCGCAGTTCCGGCAAACAGAGCCAAGCTCGTTTTTGAATTTTGCGAGATTATTCGCAAGATTGCTCAAATGTTGAATTTTAAGTTTTAAATTTTAAAAAAAGATCAAAGTTTGAATTTTAAAATTTTGAGGCATTTAAAAATTTAAAATTGTTTTGAAATTAAAAATTTTCTTACTGTAAAATCATTTTAGATTCTTCCTGTATGATTGAACAATGAGTTTAAAAGTTGCTCTTATCGGTCGCCCCAATGTTGGCAAATCCACGCTTTTCAATAAGTTGATCGGGAAATATCTCGCGATTACCGCCGAGGAGGCGGGGACTACGCGCGATCGGATCGAGCGGGAAGTCACGCTCAACCGGGTACGTTTCACGCTGGTCGATGCCGGCGGGATTGAAACCACGCGGGGAGGTGATCTCGATGATGACATTCAGGCGCAGGTGCGGTACGCGATTGCCCACTCGGATTTGCTGCTATTCCTCGTGGATGCGAAGAGCGAAATTACGGCGGAAGATTCCAAAGTTGCCGAGTTGCTGCGCAAGACGAGCAAGCCGATTATTTTTGTCGCCAACAAATTTGAAAGTGACAATATTTCCCGGCTAATGAATTTCACGAGTTTTGGTTTCGGAGTGCCGATCGGGATTTCAGCGATTCACAAAACCGGTTTAGATGAATTGATTTCGACGATTACTAAGAATTTACGAAATTTAGCGAGAAAGAAAAAACTTGTCCCCGCGGAAGCGGGGAGCCAGAAAAAAAAGCACGAATACACAAAATCTTCGTCGGGCGAAAATGAGCAGGCAATGATAAAAGTTGCCTTCGCCGGGCGTCCGAATGTCGGGAAATCTTCGCTCGTGAATAAAATTCTCGGCGAGGAGCGCTTCATCGTTTCGGAAATTCCGCTGACCACGCGCGATGTCGGAGATGTCGTGGTCGAAATCGAAGGCAAGAAATTCCAACTGCTCGACACGGCGGGGATGCGGCGGAGTGGGAAAGTCGGGCGAGGGATTGATCGCTTCGCGACGGGGCGCACTCTCAATGCGTTGTCCGATGCGGAGGTTGCGTTGCTGCTTTTCAACGGCGATGAAGGGATTGTCGCGCAGGATATGCATGTCGCGGAAAAAATTCTCGCAGCAGGCTGTGGCTTACTACTCGTGGTGAATAAAATTGATCTTTGGGATGATTTCACCGAGGAGCAGGAAAAATGGCTCGCGAATCTCACTCGCAAATTTCAATTCGCGCGGTGGGCGGCGGTCGTGATGGTTTCCGCCAAGACTGGCAAAAACATTTCCCAAATTTTCACTCAAATTCTCGCGATTCAGGCGGAGCGGAAGAAACGGATTAAAACTAACGAATTTAACCTTTTCCTGAAAAAAATCATCGCGCAGCATTCGCCGGCGCAGATTGACAAAGCGAAAATGCCGCCCAAGATTTTTTACGCGACGCAGCTGCACGAAGAAAAAATTCCCACTTTTGTGCTTTTTGTGAATCGCCCCCAATCTTTTCATTTCAGTTACCGCCGCTTTCTCGAGAATCGCATCCGGGAGAAATACGGATTCAACGGGATTCAGATCAAACTCGAGTTTCGTCAGCGGAAGCGGGAGGATAGGGGTGAGGTTGTTCGGACGAAGAGTAAGAGAGTTGAAAAATAGATTTGTTGAAAAGGGGTCGGGGATTTGTTTTAAGTAAAATGTCAATATGCAAAAAGATTTTTTATTAGAAAATGGTTTTGTTAAGAGATTAAACGAACTCAATAGCGAGATTATTCGTAAGAGTGAAAACTTGCCTGTTAATCGAAAAAGAAGAGAAAGTGGCGAGAAAACAATTTTTTCTCCTCAAGGCAGTGATAGATATTGTGTAGATGCTTTTATGGCGATGGTTCAAATTACCAGCGTGATAGACAGTCTCGACCACACACGTATTTACATTTGCAGATATCCTTACTCAAAATCAAATAAAAGCATTGGTATTACTCAAAGTTCATACATGAGGTATTTTGAGGAGAATTATTATCTAAGAGTGGTTAGTCTTTTTGATAGGTTATGTTTTTTGGTTAATGTTATTTATGAGATAGGCTTACCATCAAGGTCTGCAAAGTTTCATTTATTGCAAGAAATTAGTTATTTAAAGGGAATTAAAATAATCAAATTGCTGAAGGATTTTGAAAAATGTATGTCCGCGTATAAAGAACAACGCAACTCTTTTGTTCACCGAAAAGATTTGTGTCACGAAGATTTGAACCACTTAGCTTTGGCTGAATTAATACTTTCCTCCGGTCACAAGAAGGACATGGAATTTAAGGGGTATGCCAAAATATCTCTTATGCTTTACAAAAATAAAATTAAAATAAAGATGAAGAAAGAAATCAAAGATATGAAATTGTTTGTAGATTTATTTTTCAAAGAAATTAGCACGGAATTTGAGAAGAGATTAGATATTAAAAATAAGGATTAGTTTTTGTTAAACTCCTAAAAATAATCCCTCCAAAATGCTCGCTGATAAAATCGCGAAACTTTTGCTCGAAAAGGGCGCGGTCAAGATTAATCTCGAAGAGCCATTCACGTGGACCAGCGGAATCCGCTCGCCGATTTATTGCGACAATCGTGCGCTTGTTTCTTCCGTCGATGCGCGGGAGGAGATTTTGGCTGGCTTTCTCCAAAAAATCGCAGAAGCGAAAGTTGAATTCGATGCAATTGCCGGCGTGGCGACCGGCGCGATTGCATTCGGAATGCTCGTCGCTGATCGGCTGAAAAAACCGTTCGTTTACGTTCGCCCCGAACCACGCGACCACGGCACTGGCAAACAAGTCGAGGGTTCGCTCGAAAAAAATTCAAAAGTGCTCGTGATCGAGGATTTATTTTCCACGGCTGGATCGACAGTGAAGGCAGTCGCGGCGTTGCGTTCCGAAATTTCCGCGGAAGTCGTCGGTGTGGTCGCGATCTCGACTTACGAATTTAAAAAAGCGGAGACGCGTCTCGCTGAGGCAGGAGTGCGGTGGTGGACGCTCACGAATTTCACCGCGATCGTCGGACAATTGGAATTTTCGGAAGCCGAGAAAGCGACCGTCCTCGAATTTGCAAACAATCCTTCCGAATGGTGGGAGAAACAGCAGAAAGGTTGATGAAGCGAAAATTTTAAATTTTAAGTTTCAAATTTTAAAACAATTTTAAATATTTGAATGTCTAAATTTTAAAAAATATTAAATTTTAAACTTCATGAATCCAACTATTTTAAAATTGCGCGAAATTATTTCTGCGAAACAGTCGAATCTTTGTGTTGCTGCGGATGTTGTAAAAAGTTCCGAAGTTCTCGAACTCGCGGAAAAAATTGGTGACAAGATCTGTATTCTCAAAACACATGTCGATATTCTCGATGATTTCACGCCAGAATTTCCGAAGAAACTGCGAGAAATTGCCGACCGTAAAAATTTCCTCATTTTCGAAGATCGCAAATTCGCCGACATCGGCAACACCGTTTCGCTCCAATTCAGCGGCGGAATTTACAAAATTGCCGAGTGGGCGGATTTGATCAACGCGCACTCAATCGTGGGAGAGGGAATCGTCAACGGCTTGCAGAAAGTTAATAAAAATTCCGGACTGATTCTCCTCGCGCAGATGACGCCCGAGGGCAATCTTTTTACCGAAGATTACGCGCTCAAAACTGTCGAAATCGCGAAAGCGAATTCTGACTTTGTCGTCGGTTTCATCGGCTCGAGCGACAAACCGGAAGTACTGCGAAAAATTCGGCAGGCGGCAGGGGAGGATTTTATGATTTTTACTCCCGGAATTAAATTAGCGGCGGGTGGCGACGATCTCGGACAAACTTACAACACACCGGAGAAAGCGATTCAAAATGGGGTGGATGTGATCATCGTCGGGCGGGGAATTATCGCTGCCGAAGATTCTTTACTCGAAGCGGAAAAATATCGCGCGGCAGGATGGGAAGCAAATTTAAAATTCAAAATTTAAAATTCAAAAGTTTGGAGAAGCTTCGCTTCATTTTTTTAATCCCGCGTCGTAACTTTACACACCTCCAATCAAATCTCCGTCTCTAAAAAACTATTTTGATAAAAAACTCCTGCTTCACCTTTTCAAATCTCCGTCTCTATTTTCTTTCTGCAATTTAAAAACTCCTGCTTCGCCATCCCTCTTTTGCTAAAGAGGGAAAAGAATGTTGTTGCGGATTTCAAAGCACTTGTCTTGAACTATGATTCATCGGATTATTATGATTGCACTGATTGGTTCGTGCCGAAAGATAAAGATGGTGATGATTGGAGTGGGTGCT